>DATHCF010000018.1:0-18697 GCA_035319705.1 Acidimicrobiales bacterium
CCCTGCTTAGCGACGCCGAGTCGATGCAGAACGGGCGGTTGCCTTCCGGGACGGAGTCGTTTGCTTTCGAGCTTTCTTGACAGGAGCCGCTCGTCTTCTCGACCCTGAAACTAGGGATCGCTGGCGCTCGGCCATCGCTTCGAAGTTTTCCCACAGAGCGTCGACACCCGCCTTCTTTCGCATACCGAGGGCGACGTCGCTGACTAGGTCCCATGCTCCAGAGACCCACAGCCAGTCAAAAAGCAGTTCCTCGCTTATCAGCCGGTTCTTCCAAAGGGTTCCGAGAGTCTCGTGATAGCCCAGAAACCGGCCGACTTTCAGATGTCCGTCGCTTCCCTCTGGATATCGTTTTTCAAATTCGTCAAAGTCCTTCACAAAGTCCTTGCTGCGAATCCAGTTGGCCGCCTCAGGCACTCCGGCTGCAGTGTGCCAGTTGGCCAGTTCCAACATGAGATGGGCATCGTCGCGGGTCGGTCTCGCCATAAATCGTTCCTCCATCATCTGGGCCGAAACCCGAAGTCTAGGAAGCCAGGCACCGTGCTGAAAGGGCCAGGAGGCCAGGCTGGGTCATCCCCGACCGGGAGCGTTACCGCCCAAGTGGCAGCCGGGGGCGAACCGCCCGCGTGCTGGCACATCCCAGATGGTGGAGGGTAGCAATTCGCAGTCTGAAAAGTGAGGGCCTATTCCTCTCGGACGACGAAACTCCCTTGGTCCGCCCCTGGCGGCGGCTCCCATCCTCGGGTCGTCCACTGCGGCGTGTTCGCTTCCAACTTCTCAAGACGACGGTGTAATGCGATCATGTGGTCGCCCAATTCATGGACCCCTCGTGCCAGATCAGCAAGGACTTCCGGCGTCGGGTTGGTCTGGCCCTTGGTGTAGGTTGCCAGTTTCTCTTTCAGGTGCCTTAGTTCTTGTTCGACCCTCGGCTCCGACATAGCAGCATCGTAGGTCGTCATCGGGCTCCGCACTATGGCCAGACCGTTGTTTCCCAGGGGCCTCGAGCCGAGGTTGGACCTTCAAGCCGAACGCCGGGACTGTCGATCCAGAAGCGGGCTGTTGCTCGACCCACCTGGAACGACGGATTGGAGCATCGCAAGACAGACGCCCTTGACGCCGTGGCTGGGACGAAGGATTGATGACGTCACCCGACCGGGATTGCCGGTACCGGGATGCCCTGGCCAGGGCCGATCCGCCGACCCGAGAGGGTCAGGGCATCCGGGTAACCGGGCGCCTTGAGTGTTGCCGAGCACCGTTGTCGTTTGGCTCTGGAGAACGGGCCATCTGGCGATCCTGCGGCCCCCGTTTATGGGTGGCCGGTCACCAAGAACACCTGCGCGATAGCGGCTCCCGACTCCCCGTAGACGGACTGATCGGTGGGCTAATGCCGGTCTGGTTCGCCCTGGCAGGGCCTCCGGCAGGTCAGCCGGGCCGAGGCCGGTCGGGAATGTTCACGGACGCTGATACAGGGCGGGTGGCCTCAGCCGTCAATCGCACCCAACTGGCATCTCGCCCGGTCAAATTCGATACTCAACACGACCGGTATCAGCTGTTCTGGCTTGGCATCAGCTCGGCGATCGCCCCGGCAAGCAGCCAGCGACCGGCATCGAGGAGGGTCTTTTTCGCCGCCGGCACGTCGAGTCCAACCGCGTCGATGAGGGAAATCATGGCTTCGGAACCGACGACCATTCCGAGTGCGTGCGCGATCCGGTCGACGTCCTTCTTAGGAAGCTCGTCATCAAGTGGGGCAATAGCAATCCGGATCTGGCTGTTGCGCCGACCCTGACGGATCGGCACACGCTCGCTGTCGCCGGAAGCGGCCTGCCGGAACCACTGATCCAGCGCTGCCTTGGCCGCTTGTCGATACGGTAGCTGGTCGTCAAGCATGGTGAAGCCCAGAGTGCGGGTGAGCGCTTCGAGGCGCGCCTGGGGGTCGTCCCCGGCTTCGTCGACCTCCCTCAGGGCCGCTTCTGCTATCCCTTGGAATCCGATGGCGGCTTCCGACGCCTCCCACCACAGGTCTTCCGCAGACGAGAAGTACCGATAGGCGGTGGCGACCGAAACCAGAGCGCGATCGGCGGCCTCGGGAATCGAGGGCGGCTTCCCCTCACGCACCAGCTCGGACGCCGCCTGGAGCAGCGCCGTGCGGGTGCGAGCCTTCTGGTTGGCTCGGCCTAGCGGTCTGAGAGGCTCCTCTTGACGTGAGAGGGTCATCTCATAATAATAGCACTGACGCAGGTCCGCCGGGGCTTGCAAGATCGGAGGGACTCAGATGAAGCCGTCGGAGATGGACCAGCTCATCGAACGCCACATCGCCGCCGAGTTGGCCGGTGATACGGCAGGAGGAGTCGCCGAATACACCGAAGACGTCGAACACGACGTGGTGGGCTTCCCGACCGGGCCCGTGCACGGCAAGGACGCCGCCCAGGGCTTCTACGAGTACCTCGTGAAGAACGTCCACACCGAAGCGATGGACGTGACTCACCGGTACTACGGCGATGACTTCTGTGTCATGGAACACACCGCCACCGGCACCGTGCCCGGCGAGTTTCTCGGGGTGCCGGGCGCCGGCCGCCGCATCAGCTTTCGCCTCCTCCACGTGTGGGAGTTTCGCGACGGATTGATCAGCCGGGAGAACGTCTGGCTCGATGGTGGAGCTGTTATCGCCCAGCTCACAGCGCCCAATCTCGCGAGCACCTCTGCCTAACGACCGGGGTCGAGCGCCGTCGGGATCACGGGTCGGTCAGCCACGCCGCCGCCGCCAATCTCCTTTGCGGCGGCGTCGAGCATTTCTTGTCGGCGCCCAACGATTGCTACTCGACCGCCTTCGCGCACAATGGCCTTGGCGCATGCGAGACCGATGCCTGTCGCGCCTCCTGTGAAGCGCGGATAGCCCGTCGAGTGTTCCCATCTTGGCTATCCCCCTCCTCCAGTGCCCCGGCGAGCTACGAGGCTACGGGCCGAGGCGCCGCGTCCACAGGTCATCTCAACCACTCAGGATCAATCTCAGCCGGGATTATTGGTCAGGTGGAACCGCTGGCCCGACGTACGCGGCATCGGCACTTCGAGTGCGCGTTCCGGACCCGCGCTGCTGATACCGGGTGCCGGCGCTGGCAGTGGCTCCGCGTGTCCTCAGTCCGGCTCTTGTCCTGGCTGGTCAAAGGGCAACACGGCTCGACGGATGAGCTGGATCGAGTCATCCAGCACGTCCAGTGCCGAGTCAATCTCCGTAAGCGCTGTCTCGTCGGAGACCAGCTTCCGTGCGACGTGAAGCTCCATGCCGACAGCAAACAGACGTTGGATCAGAATCTCGGCCAGGTCGGAGTCAATGCGTTGCTGCTCCCCGATCATCATCCTCCGATCCTCGCACGGAGAAACGACCCAGATGACTCTGTACCCTTGTCGGGTCTTTTGCCAGGGCACAGACTATCGGCATGGGCCTGGTGGAAGGCCACTCCTTCGACGAGAGCAAGTGCTGGGAGCTACTAGCTCGCTCGCAGCGTGGACGGGTCTCTCTGTCGTTGGCCGCTGTCCCCATCGTCGTGCCAATCCGCTACACAGTCCTTGCCGAGGCCATCTACCTCCTCGTCGGGTCCGACCAGATCGCCCGCGCCCTGGACCAATCGATCGCCACGTTGCACGTCGACGGACACAACTTGGTCCAGGCGCGATCCTGGAGTGTTCTTGCCATTGGCCAGGCCAGCCGACTCACGACGCTGGAGGAGAGTCCTGAGTGGGGAATTGCCTTTGGAATGCCCACAGGTACCGAGGTCTCGCCGGAAGCGCCTTCCCCGAGTCGCCACGTTCTGCATCTTGAGGTGCGGCTCCTCTCGGGGGGCTGGACGGAAGATCCATGACCCAAAAGGCGGTTGTGGCCTCGTCCCCCGATGACCGTGCTGGGCCCGCTCGGAAATGCGCGTGATCCATTCCTTCCAAACCCACCCTGACCGATCGCGACTGCCGGGACCAGAACTGGCCGAGACCAGTCGGGATCGCCACAGCCTTGTTCATCCGCGCATTCCGTCTCCGGACGGACGGCGAAGCAGCATGACTTTCGGGTTTGTCGAGTCCGATCGGGTGGGAGGGTACCGTTGTTCCTCGGTCAAAGATCTCGGGCCTGTTCCTGGACTCGCAGGCCTTTATGTTCTTATGCTCCAGATGTGAACGGAACCGATGTCCGGACCAAGGAGTTCCGCCAAACCCTTCGCGGATATCACATCGACGATGTCGATGCATTTCTAGAGAAGGTCGCCGTTGAGGTCGAGGAGGGCAGACCGGTCCGTTCACTTTGTGCGAGCGCCCGGTTCCGACAGACACTTCGCGGCTACAAGGTCGAGGACGTGGACCACTTCCTAAGTCAAGTCGCCGCAGAGGACCCGGTCTACCAATCGAAATGGGGCTTCCCCCCGTCAGAGCCTCTCTCGTCGATAGCGAACCAGATGGGCTCGAAACGACAGCGACGGAGACGCCCGAGGTAACGGGAAGTTACAAGCTGACCGGACCGATCTGGCTTTCAATTGACCGGAGATGGTGTGACCACCTGCTCGGTGTTGCCGATCGGAAAGATCAACAACATGCCGCGCTATGTTCAGCAAGGGCCGTGCGGAATTGCCGATGGTCGGGCGTCCTGGCCAGGGCATACGGCCAGGTCAGCTAGATCGAGGGGCGCGGGATCACTCAGCGCCGGTAATCCCGGTCGTTGGCCTCCGAGTCCGATCGACCTCAAGTAGCACCTTCGGTGCGGGGGCGGGAACTGCCGATACCGGGAGCGCATCGGTGCCGTTCACCTGAGCGACAGTAATCATCCAACCACGTCAGCAGTTACCGTCGATCTGCAGCACCTGGCCCGGGGGGTCGGAAACGGCCTCGTCCATGGCGGTGGGCACGAGGACCCCGTTGGGAAGGGTGTCCCAGATGAAGGGGTACAGCAGCTGCGCACCGGCCTTCGGGTTGCCCACGTTGGCGAGCGGCACGTCGATCGTGAAGTAACCACCGACGCTGTTAGCCGTGAACGACCCGGTATCGACGTGGACTTCCGTCGGCGTGTAGCTGGCCGTGCCCGTCGGTGTCTCGAGCACACCGTCGCCGTAGGCCACAGCGCCTGTCGGTGCCGAGACCGGCGCGGGGACCGAGTTGAGGCCCCCCACACCCGGAACGGATTCGGCCGGTGTGTTCCCGGGATCGTTGACCGCCGCGAAGGCGGTGTAGGTCGTCCCATCGTAGGCCCACGTGGCGTAGAAGTTGTAGCCGTCGATGTCGTCGGGGGGACCCTGCATGGAGAGTCCAGGCCCGCCGATGACGACCTGGCGCGTGTCACCCTTGACCGTCATCGACGACCACGTGATGTTGAGCTCGGGGTCCTCGGTGTAGGAGCCGACCGGGGGAGTGATCAGGAGGTCGAAGGCGTTGTCGAGCGGACCGGCCTGCAGCGCCTCGCAATCATTGACCTCCGGCGCCACGAGGCCTCTGCCCGCTGCCGCGTGGGTGAGCGACAGCTTCTGGTTGCCGTCCACGTCCTGGATGAAGTGCGAGACGTCGAGTGCACCCCACCCGCTCGTGTAGTCCCAGCCCGCGCCGGGCTGCTCGTAGAAGTTGCCGGTCGGGAGGTCCGACGAGGTGATGTCGTAGAAGTCGCGGCTGTAGTTCGACGTCTGGGCGTCCTTGTAGATGGCGTAGTCGGCGAAACCGAGGCCGTATGTCGGAGCGGTGGCGGTGCACTGGTCCTTGGCGTTGGCGGCTGTGCACTGGGTCGTCTCCGGCGCAGCCGCCTCGATCAGGCTCCACATGCCGACGGTGAGCGGCGAGGACAGACTGGTGCCACCGGTTGATATGGGCATGTCGTCGATGCTCAGGTAGTAGCCGTTGGCTCCGACCACCTCGCCGTCGGTGAGGCCGGTGCCCGACATGGCGGCCACGTCGGGCACGCCGCGGCAGATGGTGCCCGGCGTGATGACCGATCCGCTCTCGGATAGGGGACCGGTACACGGCTTGTCGATGGCCGCCACGCCCTGCTGCCACGAGGGCTCCGGCACGAAGGCGGCGGGCCCGCCCCCGGTGAAGGCCCACGACTGCTCGTCCACGCGATTGGGATTGGCAGTCGCCTCGTTGGCGGGGTCGTTGGCCAACGTCGGGTCGGTGGTGCCGTCGGTGGTGACCACCGTGCCACCTACGCACAGGGCGTAGACGCTGACGCAGGGATACGCCTGGTCGGTCGGGGCGGGCTGCGGGTTCACCCCGTTGCCGCCGCCGAGGATGGGGAGCTCCACCGCCGGGCAGGAGCCGCCGGTGTCCCCGGCGGCGGTGATCAGGGTGCGGCCCTCGGCCACCGCCTGCTCGAGCGACGGGTCGGCCAGGACCTCGAAGTCCTCGCCCACGAGGTCCACGCCGTAGTTCGTGTCCTGGTCGACGAAGGTGTCGACCTGTGACGGCACCTCGGGCACCGCTTCGCACTCGCCGAAGCTCGCGTTCATCTGCGCCGGCCCGAGCGGGTCGTTGGCCCAGTCGCTGAAGGTCACGCCCATGTCGGCGTCGTACTCGGTGGAGGCGAAGTACTGGTCCAGCTGGGTGAGCCCGGGCGCCATGCTCGAGATGGCCTCGTTGTCGAGGTCCCACTCGTCGTCCCCGAGTACGTCGTTGTCGCTGGGTGTGGCGTTGGGCGAGAAGTCCGACTCGAGGACCTCCCGCACCGGGACCTGCGGGAGCCCCGTGCGCTGCTCGTACACCCGGAGCACCGAGACCACGCCGTTCACGTAACCGGCGCCGAACATGCCGGAGATCTCGCCCTGGCCGGCGTCCACCCGGTTGCCGTCAACGAGCTTGGCCAGGGTCGGGCCGTTCAGGTCGGCCAACGAGTCGCCACTCCCTGACTGCTGGGCTAGGGCGTTCAGGGGTGTGTCGTACACGCCCCAGGCGTCCTGGGGCAGCACCGTCCCGACGACCGAGCAGTTGCTGTTGGTGTTGCCCGCCGGGTTGCTCGAGGTCACGCCCGGACAGCTGCTCTGACTGCGGGATCCGGCGCCGGGAAGGTTGGCGGAGACCTTTTGTCCCTCGGCCTGCGCCACCTGCTGCGGTGTCCACACGCGTTGCAAGGTGTTGAGGCCCGAGACCACCGTGATGGGAAGGGCCTTGGGGATCGTCGCCGGAGTTTGGTTGGCGATGAAGCCGATCGAGCCGGCTCGGTAGTCGCCGAAGGAGGTCTTCATGAGGGCGGCGATCTGGGCGGAGGTGCCTCGGGCCTGGACCAGGTCGCCGGCAGGCGAGACGTAGCCGATCTTGAGGCCAGCCGACTCGAGCCAGTTCTCCGTCGACTGAACCGTGGCTTGGGGGACGCCGAACATCTGGTCGAAGACGGCCGGCGGGAGGAACTGGTGGTACGCGGGGCTCGAAGGGTCGTACTCCGCGGCGATGCGCTGCGCCTCTGCTGTCTGATCGGGCTGCTGCAGCCCGACGGCGAGCGTCATCATCGTGTCGCTCGGGGTCGGGCGGAGGAAGACCGCCTTGGCCAGCCCCGGCAGGACGTCCTCGTCGACGGCCACGCCCTCCGAGGCCCAATTGGCGACACCGGTGATGGTGCTCGATGCCGTCGTGGCACCGGCTGCCGCCGTCGAGCCGGGGCTCGCAGTGGAAGCCGTGGTTCCAGCCGTGTCGGCCCCGGCAATCCCGCTCGAGGAGCTCGAGTTTGCCGCGAGTGCTGCGACGGCTCCGCCGCTGGACATGGCCAGCACCGCCGCCGCAGCGAGGACGAATCGCCTCATCTGTTTCCCTTTCCGCCCAAAAGGAAGCGTGGCCCCCGAGCCGCCACCGACCCCGCGCTCCGACGCGAAGCCTACAACTCCGGAAAAGGAGCAGTTGAACGAGGAAAGAGGAGGTAACCCCCGTCGCTACCGGGACCTAGGTCCCTGGCTCACGGGCCACTCAGGGGGCGATCATCGAACTGAGGGTTTTGAGCTCGGCCAGGAGGCGTCCTTTGCCATCGGACCGGCGGGCGCACCGCACGAAGATCGCTGCCGCCTTCCTGACCGTCTTCACAACGGCGCTTACGGGCTGCGCCAATGCGCGCACCGGCATCTCCCATGTCGGGAACACCAGTGGGGTGTTCGCCCACCAGATCGTGGTGGGTGCCCTGGCATCGGAGACGGGCCCGCTTCCGGCCGATTTCGCACCGGTGGTGACCGGTGCGCGCGTGTACCTCGACATGGTCGACGCCGATGGAGGCGTCGACGGGCGCAAGATCGATTTGTCCTACACGCTCGACGACCAATCGAGCCCATCGATGGATGCCAGCCAGGCTCGCGCCCTCGTCGACGAGGACCATGTGTTCGCCGTGGTGGCGGTGGCCACGCCATCGTTCAGCGGAGCGAGCTATCTGGCCGCCAATGACGTGCCCACCTTCGGATTGAACGTGAACTCCCAGTGGACAGACGGGCCGAGCCTGTTCGGGAACAACGGGTCGTACGTCGACTTCAGCTCACCCCAGCTCCAGCCCGTGTACCTGGCCGAGCAGCACCAGGTGCGTGCGGCTGCGGTCCTTGCCTACGACGTGGCGCAGTCCCAGCAAGGATGCGAGGGGACGGAGAACGGCTTCAGGAAATACGGCGTGCCGGTCGCCTACGAGGACGTGTCGATACCTGCGCCGGCCACCGACCTCCACGCCGACGTCACCAGAATGAAGCAAGACGGTGTGGACATGGTCGTGTCGTGCATGGACGTATCCGGGAACATCCTGCTGGCTCAGACGATGCAGCAAGAGGGCCTGACCGGCGTGACCCAACTCTGGTACGACGGCTACGACGAGACGGCGCTTTCCGAGTACTCCTCCGCCATGCAGGGCGTCTACTTCTTCGAGCCCAACGTGCCGTTCGAAGTGACCACCTTGGACCCCGGCACCTACCCCGGCATGGACCAGTTCCAGCAGATGCTCCGGCGCTATGCCCCGGGCACGGCTCCGTCGGAGGCCGCCTTGGCCGGGTGGACGGGGGCAGACCTGTTCGTGACGGGCCTCGAGTCCGTGGGGCGCGACCTGACCCGAAGCCGTCTCGTGGCCGCCATCAACCGCATCTCCTCGTACACGGCCGACCAGATCCTGGCTCCCGTCGACTGGACGAGCGCCCACGGGAGCTCCGGCCCTTTGAACTGCAACGCCTGGGTCCAAGTACGCGGATCCCAGTTCGTCCCCGTCTACGGGACGCCTCCCAGCGTCTTCGAGTGCATGCCCGTGCCCGAACCGGCCACGCCCCCGGTGGTCCCGCTGTCCACGCTTCCGGCCGGTGTTCCGCCGACGTAGAAGACGGGCCGTGCCAACCCCGGCGTTTGAGGGCGGCGACCACCACCTCCGCCCTCGTTGCTCCAGGGTCGGACGATGAGCCAGTTCGTGTCCTACGTGCTGCCGGGCATTCCCTACGGCTGTACCTATGCGCTCATGGCCGCGGGACTGGTGCTCACCTACCAGGCGTCGGGTGTGTTCAACCTCGCCTTCGGCGCCCAGGCCTACGTCTCGGCCGTGATCTTCTCCATCGCCGTGCGCGACGGGTGGCCCAAATGGGCCGCTTTCGTGCTCGCCGTCCTCGTGGTCGCCCCCGCAATCGGAGTCCTGCTGGACCTCCTGCTCTTCCGCTACACCCGGTCGGCCCCTGCCCTGGTCAAGCTGGTGCCGGCATTGGGGCTGCTGATCGTGATCCCGAGCGTCACGCAGATGGTGATCGGCATCTCCACGCGGATCCCCGCACCGCTGTTCCTCGAACCCTCGCACGTGTATTTCTCCCTGGCGGGGTCGCCGGTGAGTGGCGAGGAGCTCTCGACCACGGTGGTGACCGTCTTCTCGGTGGCTGGTCTGGCCCTGCTCATGCGCACCAGATCCCTCGGGCTTCGCTTGCGCGCTGTGGTGGAGAGCCCGCGCATGGCCGAATTGGCGGGGATTCGCTCCGGGTGGGTCAGTGGGTCTGCGTGGGCGCTGTCGAGCCTCTTCGCCGGGCTCGCCGGGGTGCTCCTCGCTCCGCTTTTCGCCCAGGTCACCGCCGCCAACTTCACCGCCCTGCTGGTCGCCGCCATCGCCGCGGCGGCGGTCGGAGGGTTTCGCAGTTTGCCGCTCACCCTCGCCGGCGGCGTCGGTCTCGGAGTGCTCCAGGAGGTGATCGCCGGCTATCTACCCTCGGGGACCATCCTGTCCTCCGGGCTGCGTCCTGCATTCCCCTTCGTGGTGCTGGCCGTGCTGCTCGTCGCTCATCGGAGCTTCCGGCAGGGTACGAGCTTCGGTGATCCCCTGTCGGCTTGTGATCCGCCGGCCGCTTCGTTCCGGGCCCCGACTCGTATGACGGAGGTGGCCCTGGGCAGCCGGGCCTTCGGTGTCCTGATGGCAGTGGTACTGGCGGCGGTCGCCCTGCTGGTGGTGCCGGGGAACTGGGAGTTCACCTTCACCCAGGGGGTCGTCCTGGCCATCGTGTTCCTTTCGATCACCGTGCTCACCGGCATGGCTGGTCAGATCTCGCTGTGCCAGGCCGCATTTGCCGGTGCCGGCGCCTTCACCGCAGGACAGCTCGCCATGCACTTCGGAACGCCAGTGCTGGCCGGCATGCTGATCGGCGGGCTCGTGGCGGGGGCACTCGGGGCGGTGGTGGCCATCCCCACACTCCGCCTGGGTGGCATCGCCGTCGGCCTGCTCACCCTGGCGTTCGCTCTCCTGGCGGACAACGTGCTGTTCCTGTACTCGTGGTCCGGCAACGGAGCCTCCGGACTCAGCGTCCCTCGGCCGGCGATCGCCGGCATCAGTTTCGCCGGCAACGGGGCCTTCTTTTGCCTGTCGGTCGTGGTGCTGGCCATCGTGGCCGGGGGAGTGAAGCTCCTGTCGGGGGGAACCGTCGGTCGCGAACTGGCCGCACTGCGAGGGTCGCAGACGGGGGCGGCTTCGATCGGCATGAACGTCCTCAGGCTGCGGATCGTGGCGTTCACCATTTCTGCGGTCATCGCCGGCATCGGGGGGGCGCTGTACGCCTCACTGGAGCAGTCGATCTCGCCGAGCGACTTCAACTATCAGTTCTCCCTCGTCTTCGTGGTGGTCGTTGCCGCCGTAGGTGTCTACAGCGTGGCTGGGGCCATCGAGGCGGGCCTCGCCTACACCGTTCTGCTGCAGCTGATAAGTGGGCTCTCAGCCCGCTACAGCTCACTGCTCGCCCTGGTCTTCGGGCTGGTGGCGCTGTCCTACGTGCGTCACCCCGAGGGCGCTGTGGCCTTCGCCAAAGCATGGGTGTTGGACAGAGCCGAGCAGTTCACCCGCTTCTTGCAGCGCCAAGCGACGACTGTGGGCCGGTGAGCATGGCACTGCTCGAGGCATCCGGCATCTCCAAGCGCTTCGGTGGGGTCGTGGCACTGGCCGACGTGTCGATGCGCCTGGAGGAGAAAGAGGCGGTGGGCCTGATCGGTCCGAATGGAGCGGGCAAGACCACCTTGTTCGATTGTCTGACCGGACTGATACGCCCGGACTCGGGGACAGTGGTCTTCGAAGAGGTATCCATCGGCCATCTGCCGCCGTACCGCCGGAGCCGTTTGGGCATAAGCCGGACATTCCAGCGCCTCGAGTTGTTCAGTGGCATGACGCCGCGCGAGCACCTGATCGTCACCGAACGGGTGAGGAGCGGAAAGGGAAGGCTGTGGAAGGACCTCGTCGGCCTCGGACGGCCCACAGCCCAGGAGCAGCGCTCCGCCATCGAACTTCTCGGGCTCGTCGGCCTCGACGGGGTGGCGGATGTGCCGGTGGACGCACTCAGCCTCGGCCATGCCAGGCTGGTGGAGCTCGCCCGTGCCCTGGTGGGTCCTCCGAAGCTGCTCATGCTCGACGAGCCCTCCTCCGGCTTGAGCGACTCCGAACGTGCTGCCCTTGTTTCCGTGCTCGAGAGAGTCCGTTCTGAGCGTGGCACGACCATCCTCATCGTCGAGCACGACCTCGAGCTCGTCGCCACCGTGGCCAGTCGGCTGGTGGTCCTGGAGTCGGGTCGACTGATCGCCGACGGCCCGGTGCAGACGGTGATGGCTGCCGATGAGGTCCGCCGTGCCTACCTCGGGGACGAACCCGTGAGCGGGAAACGACGAGCAGGGGCGAGCTCGTCGGCCGAACTCGCCCCTGCCACCGCTCGGCCCAGGCAGGGTGGCACCGAGGATTCGAAACCGCTGCTCGAGTTCCGCGACGTGGAGGCTTCCTACGGTCCCTACCACGCCCTTTTCGGCGTCTCCTTTGTGGTGCCCGAGGGCTCGGCCGTCGCCCTGGTGGGGTCGAACGGCGCCGGGAAGTCGACCGTGGCCAGGGTGGCGTCGGGGCTCGTACGCTCGACCGCGGGCACGGTGATCTTCGACGGACACGACATCACCGGCTGGCCGGCGTGGCACATCGCCCGGCAAGGACTGGAACAGGCCCCCGAAGGGCGTTCGATCTTCGCCTCGTTGAGCGTGGAGGACAACCTGCGGATCGCCTTTCGCGGGGCGGTGGGCCGGCACGGAGAGAACGAAGCGCTCGAGCGGGCCTACAGCTCCTTCGGGCGCCTGGCCGAACGGCGCACTCAGCTGGCGGGCACCCTGTCGGGCGGCGAGCAGCGCATGCTCTCTCTGGCCAAAGCGCTGGCCGTGCCCCGGCGACTTCTGATCGTCGACGAACTGTCGTTGGGTCTGGCGCCGTCACTTCTCGACGACGTCTACGCCGCCCTGGAGGCGATCCGTGCTTCCGGCACCTCGCTGCTGGTGGTCGAGCAACACGCCCAGCGCGTACTCGAGATGGCAGATGGTGTGGTCGTTCTGGTCCGGGGCCGGGTCGTGCGCCAGGGAACCGCTCGGGAGATGGCCGGGGCGCTCTCGAATCTGCTCCCGGCCGCAGCCCCGGAGTGAGCGCTGCTCGGCCGGCCGCCGCGGTTCAGCAGCCCGGGGGGCTTCCCGACCGGCCCGAGGCGGAGTAGAAGAGCTCGAGCAGTGAGCAGATGGTGGCCTTCGCCACCAGCCAGTTGCCACTCACGTACACGGCATATCCACTGGACGGGGTGGTGAACAGCGGTTGGCCTGTGGTACCGAGAAGGTCGTAGGTGACCTCGGCGCAGGGGGACGAAAGCATCTCCTGACTGCAGGTGCTTGTGCTGAGCAGCTTCACCGTGTCGACCCGCGCCCCGGTGGCTTCGTGGGCCAGGGAGGAGGACAGGGCCTGGGAGATCGCCGTCTTCAGCGACGAGCCGTTCTGAATGTCGGCGAGCTTCACCGACAGGTTCTTGTTGGTGAAGTTGAAGAGCGAGTCGTAGACACGGGAGATGCCCTGCTTGGCGCTCGCCTGGGTGGGAGTGCTCGCTCCGCAGCCGGTAAGGAGGAGAGCGAGGGCGCCAGCCACGAGCACCGTTCCACGAGAGCGCTCGGTGCTCGACCGGCGGTCGTGGACCGTCTTCCCGGGTCGCCTGGATGCCGAGTGCCGCAAGGCACCTCCTTTCCGGCTCGTGGGCCCAACATTCCCCGGCACGATCGTGACGCCTGTCCACCTCGGCCGGGCAGGGCCGAAGGTCATCACAGGGGCAACTACCATTGGGCGGACCCGGACTGTTCCACCAGCCGCGAACCGTCGCGCCCGCATCACCATGAGCGCGCGCGGTGTCGGGACCTCCGGCCCTTCGATTCGGGCCGCCACAAGGGCACACTGGGGTGTGCCGAACGACGGAGATCCCATGGTGGCCTCCTGAGCGCATATGCCGGGTGGCAACCCGTCGGCAACAGCAAGACGAGCAGACCCTGAAGGAGAAGATCACGTGTCCGACCGCGGCAGCGAAAGCGAGAGCCCGGTAATCGGCCTCCCGGCGCCCACACCGACCCGACCCAGGACGAACCGGGACTGGTGGCCGAATCAGCTGGATCTCTCGGTCCTCCACGCCCATTCGCCACTGGCGAATCCGATGGGCAGTGCGTTCGACTACGCCGAAGAATTCAAGACGCTCGACCTCGAGGAGCTGAAGCGCGACCTCGTCGCCGTCATGACGACGTCACAGGACTGGTGGCCCGCCGACTACGGCCACTACGGCCCGCTGTTCGTCCGGATGACCTGGCACGCGGCGGGGACGTACCGCATCGCAGACGGGCGCGGAGGCGGAGGCGCCGGCGCCCAGCGCTTCGCCCCTCTCGACAGCTGGCCCGACAACGCCAATCTCGACAAGGCCAGGCGGTTGCTGTGGCCCGTCAAGCAGAAGTACGGCCGGAAGATATCCATGGCCGACCTGATCGTCTTCGCCGGGAACGTCGCCATGGAGTCGATGGGGTTCAGAACCTTCGGCTTCGGGTTCGGGCGCCCCGACATCTGGCAGCCCGACGAGATCTTCTGGGGCCCTGAGGACACCTGGCTGGGAGACGAGCGCTACCGCGGCGACCGGGAGCTGGCCGAGCCGTTCGGCGCCGTGCAGATGGGCTTGATCTACGTGAACCCCGAGGGGCCGAACGGCAATCCTGACGCGCTGGCCGCCGCCAGGGACATCCGCGAGACCTTCGCGCGTATGGCCATGAACGACGAGGAGACGGTCGCCCTCATCGTCGGCGGCCACACCTTCGGCAAGTGCCACGGTGGCGGCAGTCCGCAGTACGTCGGACCCGAGCCCGAAGCCGCGGCCCTTGAGGAGCAGGGTCTCGGCTGGCGCAACACCTTCGGGACCGGCAAGGGCGACGACACCATCACGAGCGGCCTGGAGGGCGCCTGGACCAACGAGCCCACCAAGTGGGACAACGGGTACCTCGACAACCTGTTCCGCTACAACTGGGAGCTCACCGAGAGCCCGGCCGGCGCCAAGCAGTGGAAGCCGACGAGCCCCGAGGCCGAAGGAACCGTGCCCGACGCCCAGGACCCGTCGAAGCGGCACGCGCCGATGATGCTCACGACCGACCTTGCGCTCAAGTTGGACCCCGTCTACGAGCCCATCGCCAGGCGCTTCCACGAGCATCCCGAACAGCTGGCCGACGCCTTCGCCAAGGCGTGGTACAAGCTCCTGCATCGCGACATGGGGCCGGTGTCGCGTTACCTCGGCCCCTGGGTGCCGGAGCCCCAGCTGTGGCAGGACCCCGTCCCCGCCGTCGATCATGTCCTCGTCGACGAAGCGGACATCGCCGCCCTCAAGCGCACCGTCCTCGCCGCCGGGCTGTCCATCTCCCAATTGGTCACCACCGCCTGGGCGTCGGCAGCGACCTTCCGCGGGACCGACAAGCGGGGCGGGGCGAACGGGGCGCGGATCCGTCTTGCCCCGCAGAAGGACTGGGAGGTCAACGACCCGAGCGAGCTGGCCAAGGTGCTCCACGCCCTCGAGCGGATGCAGCAGGACTTCAACAGCTCGGCCAGCGGGGGGAAGAGGGTCTCGCTGGCCGACCTCATCGTCCTGGCCGGGTGTGCCGCCGTCGAGCAGGCGGCGAGGAACGCCGGCTACGACATCGTGGTGCCGTTTGCTCCGGGGCGAACGGACGCCTCGCAGGAGCAGACGGACGTGGATTCCTTCGCCGTGCTGGAGCCGGCCTTTGACGGGTTCCGGAACTACCTCCGGGGCGGAGAGAAGCGATCGGCCGAGCAGCTATTGGTGGAGCGGGCCTTCATGCTGAACCTGACCGCGCCCGAGATGGCTGTCCTCGTCGGTGGCATGCGCTGCCTGAACGCCAACTTCCGCCAGTCGTCAGAGGGTGTGCTGACAGGCCGGCCGGAGACGCTGACCAACGACTTCTTCGTGAGCCTGCTCGACATGGGCACCGAGTGGAGGGCATCGGGCTCGCACGAGAACGTGTACGAAGGCCACGATCGGTCCACGGGCCGGCTCAAGTGGACTGCGACCGCCGTCGACCTCGTCTTCGGCTCGAACTCGCAGCTGCGAGCCGTGTCGGAGGTCTACGCCTGTGACGACTCTGGAGAGAAGTTCGTGCGTGACTTCGTGGCCGCCTGGACCAAGGTCATGAACCTCGATCGCTTCGACCTCGCCTGATCGGCACGGCCTGGACGTCCCGGGCCGGTCGTCTGTTTCGCCGGCCGGTGGCGGAAAGCGCCTTGGTCAGCTGGTTCATCGACTCGGGGATGAGGCGCGACAGCATCTCGATGTCCGGCACGGCGTCCCGACACCCGAGGAGGCCGAAGCCGATCTGTCCCCGGGAGGACATGGCCGTGATGTTGAGGGCGGCGCCGTCGATGACCGGACCGAAGGGGTGGTAGGCCACCATCTCGGCGCCGCCGCAGTACAGGGGGAAGCTCGGCCCGGCGAAGCTCGACACGACCAGAACTCAGCGTTCGGGATCCGGGCCGTGCGTCGGAGTCAGCACCCTCGGCGCGACGGCCACTACGAGGTCACGGCCTCTCATTCTCCGCCTATGTCACTGAGGAGCAAGGCAAATGCCGCACAACTCCGGTCTCGGAATCCCTCTTTTCGTCTGGCGGCGCTGACGTGTGCATGACGTCTCTCTGCAACGATGCCGTTTTCCGTGTGAATGCCCAGCTCAACGGGCATGCTCCACGATCCCACGCTGCGTGAACAGGTGGTCGCAGTTGGACGTGAACAATCCGCGGACACTAGGTTGTTTGCCCGTTATGCCCAGAAAGAGTGGGCGTTCGGGCACGCGGGCTGGTCTGCCGAAGGAGCGGTGCCCCACCCACGGCATTTTCGAGATCTTGGCAGTGCCAGCGGCGTTGCTGTGCACGCTGGCCATCACCGTGGCGTTGGTGCCTTCCAGCGCGTCCGCCGACGTCGGTTCCGACCAGCAACAGATCACACAACTCGAACAGAAGATCGCGCAGGAGGGCGCCGAGGTCGCCGACCTGGTGGCGGCGTACGACCAGGCGCTGACGGCGGAGCAGCTGGCCGCCAACCGGGTGGTGGCCGCCCAGGCTCGGCTGGCCTCCGACCAGCAGACGGAGAACCGGGCCATGGCCGTGCTCCGGCAGATCGCCTTGGCCATGTACATGAGCAACACCCAGAACAACTCGTCGCTGGCCATCTTCTCGTCGGCCACCCCGGAGTCGGTAGCGGCCCAGCAGGAGTACTCGCAGATCGCCAACGAGGGCTTGCGCGACACCGTCGACGCCGTTGCCATCGACGTACGCCAGACCGAGGCGACGGCGGCCGAGTTGCGCGCCGCTCAAGCCCAGGCCCAGTCGAATCTCTCTGCCGCCACCGCCGCCAAGAACTCCGCCCAGACCGCCCTGGCCCAAGACGACGCCCTGTTGCAGCAGGTGAAGGGAAACCTCGCCCAGCTGCTCGAGCAGGAGCAGCAGCGCGAAGAACAGGAAGAGGAGCAGATGGCAGCCGCCCAGGCAGCCGCCAATCCTGTCAACGTCACCTTCAGTCCGACCCCCGGCACCTACACGGACCCCATCGCCAACATCGGCGACCTCACACCGGAGCGTGTCGACCAGGGCGTGGACTACAGCGGCTTCGGGCCCATCACCGCCGTGGGCGACGCCCAGATAGAGAGCACCAGCAACTCCGGATGGCCCGGCGGGACGTTCATCTGCTACAAGCTGCTCGACGGACCGGCGGCCGGCCTGGCCATGTACGCGGCGGAGGACATCGAGCCGCTGGTGAGCGTCGGCCAGCACGTATCTGCCGGGCAGACGATCGGCAACATGTACGAAGGCCCGGACGGCATCGAGACCGGGTGGGCCGACCCCTCATGCGACGGTGTCACCATGGCTCGCGACTACGGCCAATTCAGCGGTTCCAACTCCACCGCCTTCGGGGCCAACTACTCGCAGATGCTCCAGTGGCTCGGCGCGCCGCCGGGAGTCATGCAGAACGAACCGGCGACCGGCAGTCTTCCCTCGAACTGGCCGCAGTGGTGAGCTGAGGCTGCGCGCCGGCACCGGCGGTAGCCTCCGCTGTCATGGCCGTCTACGCCCTCGGTCCGCTGGCGCCTGATGTCGACCCCAGGGCGTTCGTCCATCCCGAGGCCACGGTGATCGGCGACGTCACCATCGGGCCCGAGTCGTCGGTGTGGCCCGGCGCCGTGTTGCGCGGCGACCACGGGAAGATCGTCGTGGGGGCGCGCACTTCCGTTCAGGACGGGTCGGTCGTCCATGCCGGTCCCGGTTTTCCCACCGTGCTCGGCGACGGGTGCGTGGTGGGCCACATCGTCCACCTCGAGGGCTGCACGCTCGAAGACGACTGCTTGATCGGTTCCGGCGCGGTGGTACTGCATCATGTGGTGGTGGGGCGCGGTGCCCTCGTGGGAGCAGGCGCCGTGGTACCGAACGGCGTGCAGATCCCGCCCGGGGCGCTGGCCGTCGGCGTGCCGGCCACCGTCAAACCCGGCGCTTCCCATCCCGAGCTCATCCGGCTGTCGGCCGAGGAGTACGTGAAGAACACGCGGCGATACCGCGCCGAGTTGCGCCGGATGGACTGATCGGCGGCCCGCCAGGCTGGAGTCTCACCCTGAAGTGAAGGTCGAGGGTGTTCTGTGACCAGGGCCGATGGCGCCGCCGTCGGGAAGCGCCCGCCGCAGCCGGCGAGCGGAACGGCCTCTGCGCCTTTTCACCTGGGTTTTCCGCCCGCTCGTGGCCCCGGTTGACGGGGGTGATCGCGGCTTTCGCCACCGCCGAGCATCCCCCTTCCACCACAGCGTCGTAACTACCCTCGTGTGACGAGGAGTACGATGAGTCTGAACCTGAGGTGGAGGAGGACCCCGATGGTCGATGGCGTTGCGTTCGGCGCGTCACTGCCCGGCATGAACCCCGCGC
>DATHCF010000019.1:0-3818 GCA_035319705.1 Acidimicrobiales bacterium
CCAGGGCGCGGCGCAGTACTCCACCAGCTCCTCGGGCGCCCAGAGCTTCAGCGTCGTCCAGGACTCGACCACCACCGCATTGAACGCCTCGCCGGGCTCCGAGGTCTACGGCAACGAGTCGGCCACCAGCTTCACCGTGCACGTGACGACCGCAAACGGCGAGCCCGTCCCCAACAGCGGCGAGAGCGTGGTCGTGTCGGTCTCCACCGCCGACTGCACCGCCACCCTCACCCCCGGCTCGGGCGGAGGCTCGGGCTCGTGCTCGATCGCCAACAGCGCGCTGCCCGTCGGCGCCTACACCGCCACCGCCACCGACGGGGGCGACGCCGACCTGTCGGCCTCCACCAGCCCCGGCACGGCGTCGTTCTCGGTGACCCAGGCGTCGGCGGACTTCACCGTCAACGCCATGCCCGATCCGGTCCTCGTGGGCCACCCGGTCACCTACACCGCCTCGGGACTGCCGGCGGGAGCCACGGGCACGGTGACCTTCAGCGCCGAGGGCACCGTGATGTGCGTGGCGACCCTGCCGGCCACCAGTTGCACGAGTTCTGACGCCCCGGTGGGGACCGACACCGTCACGGCGTCGTACTCCGGTGACGCCAACTACGCCGCAATCGACGCCACGCCCGTCGCCCTGAAGGTCGACGCCCGGCCGGTGGCCAGCGACATCGCCGGCTCCGGCTCCCCCGGCGACGTGGTCACGATCGGCTTGCCCACGCCCTCGGGCGCAGCACCCTTCACCTACGCGGTGGTGGCGCAGGCCCCATCGGACGAAGGCACGTGTGCGATCTCTGCCGGCGGCACGTTCACCTTCACGCCGGCTTCGGGATTCTCCGGCCAGGCAACGTGCCGGTACACCGTCACCGACGTGAACGGCGACGTTTCGGCGCCTGCCACCGCAGTGGTCACCATCGCCGCGGCATCCGACCCGGTGCCGTCCGCCCACACCGGTGAGCCGTGGGCAGGGTGGCCATACTGGGCCGGCCTGATCCTGTTGGCCCTCGTCGCCGTGACGTTGCTGGGCCTGCGCTCCAAGGCGAAGAGCCGCCGGCTGCTATGAGGACGCGGCGGCGGCGCGACGACGTCTCGTCGCCGAACCCGCCACGCGCCATCCGGCGGGCGGTCGGCGTGGCCCTTCTCGCCGTGGTCCTGGCGGGCATCGGCTACCCGCTCTGGTGGGGTCAGCACTCCGCCCTGACGGCAAAGCAGCTTCTGCGCCGAACCGGCATCGACCTCTCCCATAGCCGGGACCCACAGCGAAGTCCCGGGACCCCGCCGTGTGTCCTTACCTCCACGCCTTCGTCGGCCGGCTCCTCCTCCCAGGCGAAGCCCTCAGGCGTGCTCGAGGTGCCGTCGATCTCGGTGATCGCTCCTGTCCTCGACGGCACCGACGACGCAGTGCTGACGGCCGCCGTCGGCCACGACCCGTCCACGCCGTGGCCCGGTGCGGTCGGCACGAGCATCCTCCTCGCCCACGACGTGAGTTTCTTCAGCCACATCGACGAGCTGAATCCGGGGCAGCCGATCGTGTGGCAATCCGGATGCTCGAAGAGCACCTTCGAGGTCACCGGGTCGGCGGTCATGCGGCCGGGCCAGAGCATCCCACCGCAATCCTCGGGCATCGGGCTGGCGCTCGTCACCTGCTGGCCCACCGACGCGCTGTGGTGGACCCCACAGCGGTACGTCGTCGAAGCGAAGTTCGTCTCGACGACGATCGCTCCCCCCCAGCGCGCATTGACCGATCCGGGACCCGGCCGTTTGACCGTGCCGGCTGCGCCGGACCTGGTGGCGCAGGGCCTGAGTCTCGACGAAAACCCTGTGGTCCTCGGGACCTTCAGCGTCACCGGAACCCCATCGGCCGCCTATGTCTCGGGGCCGGGACCCTTGGACGCCGCCGGTGCCGCCGTCACCGAGTACATCGCCGCCCGCAAGGCCGTCGAGTCCCAGAACCTCCAGTGGTGGCAGAGCATCGCCGAACCCGGAGTCCCGATGCCCCAACAGTGGCAGGAGCCAGGGCCGCTCGATCTCCACATCGGCGTGGAACAGACGCAGGTGCTCAACGTCACGCTGAGCTCGGGTCCGGCGACCATGGACCTCGTCGTGTCGGGAGGCGCCGTCCGTGTCGCATCGGTCGGCGACTGAGGACTAGCGCGCCGAGATGGCCGTGGCGATCCAGCCGAGGTCGTAGGTGCGGAGCTCGATGTCGCCGAAGCCCGCAGCCGACAGGCGGGTCTCGAGTCCGGACGGGTCGATCGGATTGAAGACGTCGCCTTCGTGGAAGAGATCGCGCTCCTCCGACCACACCCCGTCGGCGGCCACCAGGCGGCCGCCGGGCTGGAGCACCCGGCCCAGCTCCGAGAAGATGCAGTCCTGTGCCTCCTCGGTGGGGACGTGGTGCAGCATGTGGAAGCAGGCCGCGCCGCTGAAGCGGCCGTCGGGCAGCTCGAGGGCGGTGGCGTCGCCACGCAACACGGTGACGTTGGTGCCCGACAGACGTTTGGCCAGAGCCTCTGCCAACTCGGGGTCGAACTCCACCGCCGTCAGGCGATCGGCCAGGCGTCGCAGCACGTCGGTGGTGAGCCCCGGCCCGGGGCCGATCTCGACGACCTCGGGTCCGAGGTCGATGCCGGCCAGCGCCTCGGGCAGGATGGTGGCCTCGATCATCTGCCGCCACTCCTCGCTGGCGCAGAACTGCAGGTGCCCCTCGTTCATCTGCTTCTCATCGCGTGAGGATCACCACCCCGGCGTTGGCGCCACGCCCCACCGTATGCGCGAGCGCCACCTCGGCACCGGGAACCTGTCGGGCGCCCGCCTGGCCCCGCAGCTGGCGTACCAGCTCCACCACCTGGCCGAGCGCCGAGGCACCGAGCGGCTCGCCCTTGGACAGCAGCCCGCCGCTCACATTCACCGGCAATCGTCCGCCCATGGCCGTGGCCCCGTCGTCGAGCAGCTTGGCCGCTGCGCCGGGCGGACACAGCCCGAGCTCTTCGTAGCTCAGCAGCTCCCTGGCGGCATCGGTGTCCTGGCACTCGACCACGTCGAGGTCTTCGGGACCCACGCCGGACTGGTCGTAGGCATCGGTGGCAGCGAGCGTGGAGGGCGGCACCACGTCGTCGCCGGCCAGGCCGGCCATGGGGGTGGATTCCGACAACACCGCGCCGGGCAGGTGCGAGCGGAGCACGGCCGCCGCCAGCGTGACCTCCGTTCCGCCACGTCCGACCGTGCCCGCCCGCGGCGCGGCGCGCAGCACTACGGCAGCCGCACCTTCGTTGGGACTGCACAGCATCCACAGGTGCAGAGGCTCGCAAACCACCCGCGAGGCGAGCACCTCTTCGGCGGTGACCTCCGACCGGTACATGGCGTCGGGGTTGGCGGCGCCGTGGCGGCGGTTCTTCACCACCACCTGGGCCAGGTGGTCCTTGGTCACCCCGGAGCTCTCCATGAGACGTTCGGCGCGCAGGGCGAAGTAGGCCGGTGTGACCGCCAGGCCCGCCGCCTCCTGCCATGGTTCGAAGAACGAGGAGCGGATGACCCCCTTGGGCATCTTCTCGATGCCGAAGACGAGCACGGTGTCGTACTGTCCGCCGTCAATGGCCGACGCCGCCAGCATGAGCGCGGCCGCGCCACTGGCACAGCCGGCCTCCACGTCGACGATGGGCATACCGGTCATGCCCATGGCACTGAGCACCTTGTGACCCGACGCCACCCCGCCATAGGCGGTACCGCAGAAGGCGGCTTGGAACCCCCCGCGGCCGGCACCGGCGTCCTCCAGCGCGGCGCCCACGGCGGAGACCCCCATGGCGGTGAGCGACGTGTCG
>DATHCF010000020.1:0-2125 GCA_035319705.1 Acidimicrobiales bacterium
TGGCGGCGCCCCCCGGCGCTTGATAGGTGTAGAAGGCGGGATTTGAAGTTTCAGCAGAACCGTTCGCCGTTACCCAGATCATCGTCCCCGCCACGGCGGCGCAGAACGTGACGAATGATCGAAGCGCAACCGTGACGATCCCTTCGACACCCACATCTCTATCCTTAGGTGGTGAGTGCCGCGATCCACAGGGTCGAACGTCACCCAAGCAGCGCCGTTCGTCGAGAGCGGTCGGCGCCGCTCCTCGCGGGGCCGGAACCGTTCAGAACGGTACTCGCCGGGTGTTACGGCACCGGGGGACCAGCCAGGACCTGGCCTCCTCCCGTGGATCCCTGAATACGCCAGCCGCGCTTCGACGCCGGCGCCAAGCACTGGCCGACACAGAGGCGCTCGCCCGCTTCCTCCTGCGGGCCGAGGCGGTCGCATCGTCGAGGATCGAGGGGCTCGAGGTGAACGCGAGGCGCCTGCTCCACGCCGAAGCCGCCCAGGTGCTGGGGGACGAGGTGAAGGACGTCACCGCCGTTGAAGTGCTCGGCAACATCCAGGCCGTATCGTGGGTGCTCCAGCCTGTATCGGGCACGGCGCCTGACCAGACGCTTTCGCAGATCGGAAGTTGGGATCGGAAGCCGGTACCCGTAGTACCGAGCCGTAGGTGCGCGCCCGAGGATGCGGGCGCGCACCCAGGTGCTCCGGCCCTCAAAGACGTCCGCGGTTGAAGATGTCGACGATCACCCCGAGCACGATCACCACGACCATGGCCGTCCGCCCGCCGCTGCTCAGCACGATCGACCAGGCCCCGTCGGTATCGACCCCCCCGGCCAGCGCCGGCTGATCCCCCATGACGCCCCAGGGGTACTCCGGGGTCAGCATGACGAAGTAACCGTAGAGGCGCGCTTGGTATCGCACGACGGTGCGGGCCGCCTCGAACAGCGGTCCGGGCAGCTCTCCGGTCACCAGCAACATGAACCAGCTGCCGATCGAGACGACGCCGAGCCCGGCGCCGACCACGTTGGCCACGATGCCGGCGGGAATGGCGATGAGGAGCCGGAACAGGACTGCGGCACGATTGAGCTCGCCCGGAGGCGGAATGGCCAGACGGACGGGATAGGCCTCCTCCTCACCCATGCTGTACGGCGGGTACGCATCGGTCAGGAAGTACAGATAACCCTGGACGCGGATGTTCCATCGCAACACTCCGGCGATGAAGTCCCGGAGCCCGTCCGGCACCCGTCCGGTCACCAGAGCGGCGAACCAGGCTGCGATGACGGCGAAGAACGCGGCGATGTTCACGAAGAAGAGGACGATGAACTGCGGGATCACCATGAGGATCCGGATCGCGCACGTCAGGCGATTACGAGGCGAGGGCGGAGACTGGGTCCAGAGGTGCAGCGGCACGGCGCACAGCGTAGACACGCCACCGCCCCTCGGCAGGGGATCTGGAATACGCCTCGGGGGCCGAAAAGCAGGCCCCGTTCGGGGCTCAGCTCATCGTACGCACCAGCAGGGCGTCACCCTGCCCGCCGCCGCCGCACAGTGACGCCGCGCCGAGCGTGGCGCCCCGGCGCCGCAGCTCCAGCAGCAGGGTGAGGGCCAGGCGGGTGCCGGACATGCCGATGGGGTGCCCGAGGGCGATGGCGCCGCCGTTCACGTTGGTCACGTCCTCACCGATCCCGAGCTCGGCCATCGACGCCAGCCCCACGGCGGCGAAGGCCTCGTTGATCTCGAACAGCTGCACGTCGGAGAGCTTCTTCCCCGCCTTCTCCAGCGCGGCGCGGATGGCGCTGGAGGGCTGGTAGAGGAGCGAGGCGTTGGGGCCGGCCACCTGGCCGTAGCCGACCACCTCGCCGAGGGGGGTGACACCCAGCGACTCGGCCTTGGCCTTCGACACCACCACCACGGCCGCCCCGCCGTCGGAGATCTGGCTGGCGTTGCCGGCGGTGATGGTGCCCGACGACTCGAAGGCCGGCTTCAACGACGACAACGACTCGGCGGTGGTACCGGGGCGCACCCCCTCATCGGTGTCGATCACCACCGGGTCGCCCTTGCGCTGGGGCACCGACACCGCCACGATCTCCTCGGCCAGCCGCCCGTCCTTTATGGCGGCGGCCGCCCGCTCGTGGCTGAG
>DATHCF010000021.1:0-4423 GCA_035319705.1 Acidimicrobiales bacterium
AGGGGCGCCGCCTATCTCGACGCGGCCCGGTCGCGGGTGGTCGTCTTCGACGGTGCCATGGGCACCAGCCTCCAGCTGGCCGGCCTGGGACCGGACGACTTCGGTGGCGCCGCCCTCGAGGGATGCAACGAGATCCTGAACCTCACCCGCCCCGACGTGGTGGCGGGGGTCCACCGCGCCTTCCTCGAGGCCGGTGTGGACGTGATCGAGACCAACGCCTTCGGCGCATTCAGTGTCGTCCTGGCGGAGTACGGCATCGCCGAGCGGGTCGAGGAGATCAACCTGGCGGCCGCCGCCATCGCCCGCGCCGAGGCCGACACGGCGTCGGCGGGGGACGGGCGCAGCCGCTTCGTGGCGGGGAACCTCGGACCGGGGACCAAGTTCCCCACCTTGGGACAGATTCCCTTCGCCGACCTCCGCCAGGCCTACGAGGAGCAGGCAGCCGCCCTGTTGCACGGCGGGGTGGACATGCTGGTGGTAGAGACCGTGTACGACCTGCTCCAGGCCAAGGCCGCCGTCAACGGCTGCAAGCGGGCCATGGTGCGACTCGGACGCCGGGTCCCGCTGCAGGTGCAGGTCACCATCGAACTCACCGGGCGCATGTTGCCCGGCACCGAGATCGGCGCTGCCCTGGCTGCGCTCGAGGCCCTGCGCCCCGACGTCATCGGCCTCAACTGCGCCACCGGTCCCGCCGAGATGGGCGAAGCGCTCCGGCACCTGAGCCAGCACGCCCGAACGCCGGTAGCGGCACAGCCCAACGCGGGCCTGCCTTCGGTGGTCGACGGAAAGATGCACTACGACCTGTCGCCGCAGTCGCTGGCCGAGTACCTGTCGCGCTTCGTCACCGAGCTCGGCGTCACCGTCGTCGGCGGATGCTGCGGCACCACTCCCGATCACCTGCGCGCCGTGGTCGAGCAGTGCCGCGATCTTGAGCCGGCCAGGCGGCAGGTGGTGCACGAGCCGAGCCTTTCGTCGATCTACAGCCCTGTCCCCCTCCATCAGGAGACCTCGTTCCTGGTGGTGGGCGAACGGACGAACGCCAACGGTTCGAAGCGCTTCCGTGAGGCCATGCTGGCCGGCGACTGGGACGGCACCGTGGCCATGGCCAAGGACCAGGTCAAGGAGGGGGCCCACGTCCTCGACGTGTGTGTCGACTACACCGGCGCCGACGGGGTCTCCGACATGAGCGAGGTCGCCTCGCGCTTCGCCACGCAAGCCAGCGTGCCGATCATGATCGACTCCACCGAGGCGCCGGTGGTGGAGGCCGCCCTCGAGCGCCTGGGAGGGCGCTGCATCCTCAACTCGGTCAACCTCGAAGAGGGTGATGCCCCCGGCGGGCGCCTCGACAGCTTCCTGACCCTGGCCCGGGAATACGGGGCGGCGGTGGTGTGCACCTGCATCGACACCGAGGGCCAGGCCCGCACCGCCGAGTGGAAGCTGCGAGCGGCTCGGGCCATTCACGACGTGGCCACCACCCGGTACCACCTGGAGCCGTCGGACCTGGTCTTCGACCCGCTCGTGCTCCCCTTGTCCACCGGCATGGAGGAGAGCCGTCGCGACGGCATCGAGACCATCGAGGGCATCCGCCGCATCAAGCAGGAGCTGCCCGGGGTGTTCACCCTGGTGGGACTGTCCAACGTGTCGTTCGGACTGTCGCCAGCGGCGCGTCACGTGCTGAACTCCGTCTTCCTGCACGAATGCGTGCAAGCCGGCTTGGACGCCGCCATCGTCCATGCGGCGCGCATCATGCCGCTGTCGAAGATCGACGAACGGGCCCGGCAGATCTGCCTCGATCTCGTCTACGACCGCCGCAGCGAGGGCTACGACCCACTGAGCGAGTTGCTGGGCCTGTTCGAGGGCGTCTCCGCCGGTGCCGTGGAGCAGGAAGACCGCTCCGGCTGGAGCGTGGAGGAGCGCCTCCAGCACCGCATCGTGGACGGCGACCGCAACGGCCTCGAGGTGGAGCTGGAGGAGGCGTTGGCCGGCGGTCACTCCCCTCTCGGCGTGGTCAACGACGTGCTGCTGGCCGGGATGAAGACGGTGGGCGACCTGTTCGCCTCGGGCGAGATGCAGCTTCCCTTCGTGCTCCAGTCGGCCGAGACCATGAAGGCCGCCGTCTCCTACCTCGAGCCCAAGATGGAGAAGGCCGATCAGGGGGGGAAGGGCACCGTGGTCCTGGCCACGGTCAAGGGCGACGTCCATGACATCGGCAAGAACCTGGTCGACATCATCCTGACCAACAACGGCTACGAAGTCGTCAATCTCGGCATCAAGGTCGGGATCGGTGAGATGCTGAAGGCGGCGCAGGATCGCCGGGCCGACGCCATCGGCATGAGCGGACTGCTGGTCAAGTCGACCCTGATCATGCGGGAGAACCTCGAGGAGATCAACGAGCGTGGCCTGACCTCCATACCGGTCCTCCTCGGCGGAGCAGCCCTGACCCGGACGTACGTGGAGCGCGACATGCGCAAGGTCTACGAGGGCCGCGTCTTCTACGGCAAGGACGCCTTTGAGGGCCTGCGCACCATGGACCGGCTCATGGCGTTGAAGCGCTCCGGCGAGGACGATCCCGCCTTCGGGCGCGAGCCCGGCGGGCGCAATCTCCCGCCGCGCCGGAGCCAGATGGACCACGGCCCTGACGAAGAGGCCCCGGCCCGCTCACCGGAGGTGGCGACCGACAACGTCGTGTTCGTGCCGCCTTTCGTGGGGAGCCGGGTGGCCAAGGGCATCGCCCTCGACGACGTGGCCGGCTATCTCAACAAGACAGCGCTGTTCCGCAACCAATGGGGGTACCGGCCCGAAGGCGGAGAAACCGATGAGGAGTTCAAGGAGCGGGTGAGCGTCACGCTCCGCGCCGAGCTCGACAAGGCGAAGGCCAAGGACCTGCTCGTTCCTCAGGTGGTGTGGGGCTACTACGCGGCCAACGCCGAGGGGGACGACCTCGTGGTGTGGGCCGACGACTCTCGAAACACCGAGCTGACCAGGTTCCACTTCCCGCGCCAGACGAAGTCGCCATGGTTGTGCATCGCCGACTTCTTCCGGTCGGCCGACTCGGGAGAACCCGACTACGCCGCCTTCCATCTGGTCACCATGGGGCCGGAGGTCTCGGCCGAGACCGCCCGCCTCTTCGCCGAGAACCGGTACTCCGAGTACCTGCATCTCCATGGGCTCGGGGTGGAGATGGCTGAAGCACTGGCCGAGTACTGGCACAGGCGCATCCGCGAGGAGTGGGGCTTCGCCCACGAGGACGGTCCCACCCTCATCGGCCTGTTCCGCCAGCAGTACCGGGGCGGGCGCTATTCGTGGGGATACCCGGCCTGTCCGAACCTGGAGGACAACGCCAAGGTGGTCCAGCTCCTGCAGGGGGGCCGCATCGGGGTGGAGGTGAGCGAAGGCTTCCAGCTGCACCCCGAGCAGTCGACGCTGGCCATCGTCTGCCACCACCCCCAGGCCAAGTACTTCGTCGCCTGATCAGCCTGATCAGGGACAGGCGCTCTGGCCTCCGTCGACGACCACGGCGGCGCCGTTGACGAAGCCGGCGGGCTCCGAGCACAAGAAGGCCACGACCTTCCCGAAATCGGCCGGGTCGCCCATGACCGTCGCTTCGGAGCCGCCGAGATCGACCATCCGCTGGGTGGCGTGCGGGCCCGGGCAGGCCAGGTTCAAGGTGATGCCCGAGCGCTCGGCGGCGAGGTCGGCGGCGGCGGTGCGGGCCCACGCCCACAGACCGGTCCGCGCCAGGTTGGACAGTGCCAGGGTGGGAATGGGACGCACCACCGAGTACGAGGTGAGACAGCAGATCCGCCCCCACCGCCCGGCACGCAGGTGCGGGAGCGAAGCCCGGACGAGACGGACCGAGGTCAGCAGGTTGGCCTCGACGGCGGCGCGCACCGCCTCGTCGTCCAGCTCGAGTGACCGTCCGGGGGGCGGGCCGCCGGCGTTGGCGACCACGATGTCGAGACGACCGAAACGCTCCACGGTGGCCGCCACCAGGCGGTCGGGCACCTCGGGACGAGTGACGTCGGCCTGCAGCGCCAAGACGTCGGCGCCGCTGTGTCGGAGCTCCGCAGCCGTCCTCTCGAGACGCTCGGCGCCGCGGCTGCTGATCGACACCTTTGCGCCTTCGGCGGCCAGCGCCTCGGCCGTCGCCCGCCCGAGGCCGGCCGAGGATGCGGTGACCAGTGCCACCCGTCCTTCGATCCCGAGGTCCATCGCTCAGGCCGTTGCGCCAACCAGGCGGTTCTGGGCGGCGTGTGCGGCGGTGTGGGCGTGATAGCTCGAGCGCGTGAGTGGCGACGCCTGGACATGGGCGAAGTCCATGGCCCGAGCCTGATCGGCCAGCCGGCCGAACTCCTCGGGCGTCCACCACCGGGTCACCGGGAGGTGGGCGGCGGTCGGCCGCAGGTATTGGCCGATGGTCACG
>DATHCF010000022.1:0-2564 GCA_035319705.1 Acidimicrobiales bacterium
TCGATGTGCGCCGGGTTGGCGGTCACATCAGATCAGGCGGCGTCGCTTCGCATTCTCCGCTCGTGGACATCCGGGTGCAGCCCGGTCCGAAACGGAAGGAATGCCGATCGCCACCACGCCGAGTACCACCGAGCCCAGGATCAACGACCGCATCAGAGCGCGCGATGTGCGCCTGGTGGACCCCGAAGGCCAGCAGCTCGGCATACGGACACTGCCCGAGGCGTTGGCCATCGCCCGCCAGATGGACCTCGACCTGGTCGAGGTGGCACCCATGGCCAATCCGCCGGTGTGCCGGATCATGGACTACGGGAAGTTCAAGTTCGATGCCGCCCAGCGAGCCAAGGAGTCACGCCGAAAGACGGTGAGCGTCGGGATCAAGGAGATGAAGTACCGGCCCAAGATCGGGCCCGGTGACTTCGAGACCAAGACCCGGCAGGTGCTCCGCTTCCTGAACGAAGGCCACAAGGTCAAGGTCACGATCATGTTCCGGGGCCGCGAGGTGTTCCATCCCGAACTGGGCCAGCGCATCTTGGACCGGGTCGCCGAGGAGGTCGACGGGGCGGCCCGGATCGAGAGCGAGGCCAGGCTGGACGGCAGGAACATGGTCATGGTCCTGGCCCCGGACAAGCGGGCCCGCCAGTCGGCGGCTGCCCGGTCGGCCCGGGCCGAGGGCCGGGGTGACGCGCAGGGCGAGCACCACGAAGACGGCTCCGACGGGTCGACGGCGCCGGCAGCAGAGGGTGAAGCATCAGGTGGCACCGGCAACGGGGCCGCAGGAGAGAACTGACAATGCCGAAGATGAAGACCGACCGGGGGATGGCCAAGCGGATCAAGGTGACCGGCACCGGGCGCCTGCGCCGGCGCCAGGCCATGCGATCCCATCTGCTCGAGAAGAAGAACAGCACGCGAACCCGCCGTCTGGGGCGGGAGACCGACGTGGCACGCGCCGACAGCCGGGAAGCCCGGCGGATGCTGGGGCGCTGACGCCCACGCGCTGCTCCGCCCACCGGGCGGGGCACGAATCGACCGAGGGGACCGAGGAAAGGAGTCTCGATGGCCAGGGTGAAGCGCGCCGTTCACGGCAAGAAGCATCGCCGCGCCGTCTTGGAGCAGGCGGAGGGGTTCTACGGCAACCGCAGCCGGAGCTTCCGCTCGGCCAACGAGGCGGTCATGCACTCGTTGCAGTACGCCTACCGCGACCGCCGGGCCCGTAAGGGCGACTTCCGCCGTTTGTGGATCCAGCGCATCAACGCCGCCGCCAGGGCCAACGGCATCAGCTACAGCCGGTTCATCGCCGGACTGCGCCAAGCCGACGTGGACGTCGACCGCAAGGTGCTGGCCGATCTGGCCGTCACCGATCCCGGTGCCTTCGCCCAGCTGGCCGCACTGGCCGGTGCGGACCGTCCGCCCACCGCATCGGCGGCGGTGGACGCCTCCTGAGCGTCGCCGGCGCGCCACTCGCCTTCCGGCACCAGCGCGTCCAGCGCTTGCGCCGGCTGCTGCGCCGGCGCTCGGTTCGCCAGGCAGAGGGGGTCTTCGTGGCCGAAGGCCCGACCTTGCTGGCGAGCGCGCTCGACGCAGGGGCTGGCATCGAGTCGGTGTACGTGGCCGACGACGCCGTCGGCCGGCCGGAGCTGGCCCACGTGCTCGCCCGGGCCCAGGACGCCGGCGCCCGTGTCTTCACCCTGGCGCCGGGCGTCCTCGAGCGGGTGGCGGACACCGTGACCCCGCAGCCGGTGCTGACGGTGCTGCGCACGCCGCGACACCCCGGGGTCCCCGAAGGTGCCAGCTTCGTGGTGGTGTGCGTGGACGTCCGTGACCCGGGAAACGCCGGGGCCGTGACCCGGGTGGCCGACGCGGCGGGGGCCGACGCCGTGGTCTGCACGCGCGGCACCGCCGACCCCTTCGGGCCGAAGACGGTGCGTGCCTCGGCCGGTTCGGTGCTCCATCTGCCGGTGGTGACCGCCGGCGCGCCGGGCGACGCACTCGACGACCTCGGCCGGAGGGGACTGCGACGGATGGCCGCCGTCGCCGGCCAAGGTACGGCCTACACCGAGGTGGACCTGACCCGGCCACTGGCCCTGGTCCTGGGCAACGAGGCGACCGGGCTGCCGGAGCCGCTCCACGACCACGTCGACGAGCGGATCACCATTCCCATGGGAGGTCGCGCCGAGTCGCTGAACGTCTCGGCGGCGGCGGCGGTGTTGTGCTTCGAGGTCCGCCGGCAACGGTCTTCTAGCCTGCAGGCGGTGGACCGGGCACCACGGACCACGGCACAGGAGCGAGAGGGGGTGCAGGACGGATGACGCCGAGCGCGCAGGAGACCGGCGACGCGGAGCAGCTCGTGGACCGGGCGCGTCGCGCCGTCGACGACGCCTCCACCGAGGCCGCCCTGGGCGAGGTCGAGAACGCCTTTCTGGGCAAGCGCGGCGAGCTGGCCCGGGCCCAGCGTGCGCTCGGGAGCCTCGATCCCGACCAGCGCCGGGAGGCGGGACGGGAGCTGAACGCCGCTCGTGCTCGGCTGGAAGCGCTGCTGTCCGACCGCCGAGCGTCGCTGCACGCCG
>DATHCF010000023.1:0-2333 GCA_035319705.1 Acidimicrobiales bacterium
TCGGCACATACGGGGCGACGGCGGTGACGAGGTCTACGCAACTCGAGCCGAGGGGGTCGCCGAGATGACCGAGGATGACCGGAACGCCATTCTTACGGGCGCATGCCACTGCTCTTTGGTCGTTGTCGACACCCAGCACCGAAGCCTCCGGGTTCTCCGCCATAAGGGCACGGGCCACGGCGCCGCTTCCTGTACAAAGGTCGGCGGCGCGCCCGATGCCGAGGAGCTCGGCTGCCTGGTGGACGAGCTCCTCTGTCTGGCGACGTGGGACGTAAACGCCCCGGTCGATTGAGAGGCGCCGGTCACAGAACTCGATCTGGCCGGTTATCCACGCCAGCGGCTCACCCTGCTCCCGGCGAGTGAGCACGTCCTCCAATTCCTCGCCGTCTCGGACGCAAGCAAGAAGTTCGTCTGCCTCCTCCTCCGAAGCGACGCATCCAGCCTCACGCAGCCGCTTGACCACCCGGGTCCGGGTGCGGGCATCTACGATCACGGGACCAGTGTGCCGGTCCGATGGAGGCATCATGGGGACGGTGCACAGTCCTTTGCGAAGGGTGGGGATCGGCCTCACGGCCTTCGCCCTGGTCCTCATCGGCGGGACCGTCGGCTACCTCGTCCTGGGTTTCGACCTCTTGGACGCGGTCTACCAGACCGTGGTGAATGTGACGACGGTGGGCCTCGGACCGGTTCGCCCCTTGCACGCTGCCGGCAAGATCTTCACCATCATCCTGGTCCTGGTGGGGGTCGGGACGGCCCTGTACACCTTTTCCTCGGTCCTGGAAGTGCTGATCGAGGGCCATATGCGCGAACTCATGAGGAGGCGTCGAATGGAGCGCGCCATCGGACACCTGTCAGGACACGTCATCGTGTGCGGATGGGGACGGGTCGGACGGGAGGTCTCCCGCTTCTTGTCCGCATCCGGCCACCGGGTGGTCGTGATCGACAGAGACGCGGATCGCCTGGCCACGGTTCCTCACCTGTTCGTCCAGGGGGACGTGACCGATGACTCCACACTGGAGCAGGCCGGCATCGAGCGAGCCGCCACTCTCGTTGCTGCTTTGGAGACCGACGCCGACAATCTGTACGTCACCCTGTCGAGCAGGGCGTTGCGCCCCGACCTCCAGATCATCGCCCGGGCGCGCAACGAGTCGTCGGAACCGAAGCTGCTCCGGGCCGGGGCCGACCGGGTGGTGAACCCCCAACAGCTGGGGGGTGATCGAATGGCCGCCCTGGTCACTCAACCTCATGTGGTCGATTTCATCGACGTTGTGATGCACGACGGGACCTTGGAGTTCCGGCTCGCCGAGGTCACGGTGGGAGACCATTCACCTCTGACCCGGACGAGCCTGTCGTCCGCCCGGGTCCACGACCGCACCGGAGCTTTGGTACTGGCCATCCGCCGGAGCGACGGCAGTTTCCTCACCAATCCGTCCGCGCTGGCCGAGATTCAGGCCGGTGACGTCCTCATAAGCGTCGGCACTGCCGATCAACTGGAGGCACTGGCGCGATTCGCGAGTCAGCAATAGACGAGCCGGCAGAGGGAGCTACCGGTATCCCCCCGGGCGGCGCCGACACGCGACGCGCCAGAGGCGATCTCAGCGGACCGATCGCACCTCGAAGGCAAGCACGAGATCGCCGATCCCGCGGACGACCGCGTAGATTCCCACCCACAGAATCAAGAGTGCTGCCCGGGCGGCGATGTACTGCTGTGAGGCCCAGAACCCGAGAGCGATCTCCAGAATGCCCGTGATGAGGCCGAGCCACCACACCGGATTGACCGGCTGGGACATGGCGGAGAAGGCGATCTCACGATGGCAGGCGTATTGGCCTCCGGCGCTCCCGCAGCCGGATGGGCGTGGCCGAAGCAGGGCTCATCCTTGCGCTGACGGCAGGCGCATCGGAAAAATCGTGGCCACCGCAGCCGTCTTCGTGCAGCGGCTGTTCTCCGCCTATCTCCCACCGATCGCCGGCTGGATCACCTTCGTCTGGATGCGCAAAAGCGAGTGCCTGTGAGCGTCTGCCCGGCTGGTCCAAGATCAGCCGGGAACTAGAGGTCGCCGCCAGCCGGAGCCAGCCCTGCCTGTGGCCTCTGGTTCGGAAATTGACGAAATCTGACGTCCGTGTCAGGATCGCGTCAGCGAATGCGGCGGATGCATCGCGTGGTTGGGCGGGCAATGGCGGCGCACGGGTACCCCGGCGACGGCGACGTGCCGCGCACCACCTAGCAAGGCGTGAGGAGCTGGGTGATGAAGAGGGGAAAGAAGCAGGCGGCTTTCTTGGTCTCGACCACCGGAATCGGGGCCATCGTTCTGGTGGGAGCCCTGAGCGGGGTG
>DATHCF010000024.1:0-21034 GCA_035319705.1 Acidimicrobiales bacterium
CTGCACGGCGTAGCCGACCTCCCTGAGCAGCCGGTAGGTGCGCTCGACCTCCCCTGAGAGCACGAGCTCGGTGACGATGGCCTCGAGTGGTATGCCCCGTTCGGCCATGACCTGGACGAAGGCGCCGTTCACCGCGGTGAGCGCCGGCGACAGCAGCTGCTCGACGCCGAGGTCGAGGACGGCCTCCTGCATGGGCGTGAGCTCGATGCCGCCTTGCCGCAAGGCCCCGATGGCCCTGGCCACGGCGAGGACACGGGCCCGGCACCGGCCGGTCACGTCGCGCTGTACTCCCACCGCCGAGATGAAGCCGACGCCCTCCTCGTAGCAGCGCCGGACCTCGGGACCGAGCATGCGGGGCGCCACCATTCCGGCGTCGCCGGGAGGAGCGAGCCGGTCGAAGGCCAGGCAGTAGCCACTGGCCACGATCACACACGAACGAGGCCCCGGAGACAGACCGAGTAGCGGCACAACGTCGTCGGGGACGAGGACGCAGATGACGTCAGCCTCGTCGGCAGCGGAGATGTCGAAGGTGTCGAAGCCGTCGGCCCGGGCTGTGTCACGCGTCTCGTCGTGGCGTACACAGACGAGCGGGGCACACCCGCTGTCGCGGAGGTTGAGCGCCCACGACCGGCCCTGGTTGCCGTACCCGACGACGGCCACGGTCTCGCCGGCCAGCGCACCGGGATCGGCATCGTCCTCGTAGTAGATGGTCGTCATGGCCCGATTATCGTTCCCCGGACCACGTGTACGCTCTGGGCGCCGAGGCGGCGGCCGTAGCCATGTGTTTCGGCACCTCGAGGTGAGGAGGGTCCTTGACCGACGCAGTCATCGTGGCCGGGGCACGGACACCCATCGGCAGGTCGTACAAGGGCGCGCTGGTGGACGTGGACGCCTTCGCCTTGGGGGAGACGGCGGTGCAGGCGGCCATCGACCGCTCGGGCGTCGACCCGCAGACCATCGACGACATCGTCCTGGCCGAGTCCCTGCAGGGCGGCGGCGTGATCGCCCGGCACGTGGCCATCCGATTGGGCCTCGCCGGCGTCCCCGGACTGGCCGACAACCGGCACTGCGCCGGCGGGCTCAGCGCCATCCAGATCGCAGCAGGCAGCATCAAAGCGGGCATGGACCGGGTGGTGGTGGCCGGAGGGACCGAGAGCCTGAGCTCCGTTCCCCGACTGCTGAAGGCCGTGCCGGCCTCCTCGGGCCAGCTCGAGCCCTGGTACTCCCCCACGCATCCCGCCACCGAGCAGGCGCCCAACCGGGACATGTCAATCACCGTGGGCGAGAACACCGCCCGCATGGCCGGGGTGAGCCGCCTCGACTCCGACACCTGGGCACTGCATTCCAACCTGCGGGCGGCAGCGGCGCGCGACGAGGGGCTGTTCGCGGCGGAGATCGTCCCGGTTCCACTGCCGGCCGACGGCGGCGCGGCGCGCTTCGAGGCCGACGAGCAGCCTCGGGCGGACACCACCTTGGACAAGCTGGCAGCGCTCCCCGTGCTCCATCCCGAGCTGCCCGGCGCCACCGTCACCGCCGGCAACTCCTCGGGCATCCACGACGGGGCGGCAGCGGTGATGGTGGTCGACGACGACTTCGCCTCGGCGCACGGCCTGGAGGTGCTCGGCCGCATCCGCTCATGGGCGTCGGTGGCCGACGCGCCGGAGCGCACGGGGCTCACGCCCACCCTCGCCATCCCCAAGGCACTCGAACGGGCGGGGATGAAGACCGGCGACGTGGACGTCTTCGAGATCAACGAGGCCTTCTGCTCCATGGCGGTCGCCTGCACCCGCGCCCTTCGCATCGAGCACGACATCGTCAACGTCCGGGGCAGCGGTTGTGGCCTCGGGCACCCGGTGGCGGCCACCGGCACCCGGATGGTGATCACCATGCTGTACGAGCTGCGCCGCCGCGGCGCCACCGTCGGCTGCGTGTCGATGTGCGCCGGCGGCGGCATGGGCTCGGCCATGGTGCTCGACCTCGTCTAGCCCCAGCGGCCGGCTCCCTCCTCACCACGCCTCTCCCCGTGTCGGACGCACGACCACAGCGCCAGCGGCTCGGGTTCGTCGGGCTCGGCAACATCGGCGGCGTCCTGTGCGCCAACCTGCTCACCGACGGACATGAGCTCGTGGTCCACGACGTCGACCCGGTACGCGTGGAGGCACTGGCCGGCCAGGGCGCCCGGGCCGCCGAGTCACCGGCGGCGGTGGCCGGTCAGTCGGAGCTCACCTTTCTGTCCCTTCCGTCTCCTTCGGTGATGGAGTCGGTGACCCGGCAGTGGTTGGAGGGCGCCCAGGGAGGAAAGATCCTCGTCGACCTTTCGACCAACGCGCCGGCCACCGTGCAGCAGATGGGGGCGGTCGTCTCCGACGCCGGGACGTCTCTGGTGGAGGCGCCGCTCACCGGTGGGGCCCCCGGAGCCAGGAGCCGGCAGCTCGTGTTCATCGTCGGCGGGGACGACGAGGTGGTGGCGAAGGTGACACCGCTTCTGCTCAGCCTGGGACGGGCGGTGTTCCATCTCGGCCCCCTGGGGAGCGGCAACGTCGGCAAGCTCGTGAACTCCCTGATGGCCTTCGCCACGCAGTGGGTGTCGCTCGAGGGCATGGCGCTGGCCGCCAAGAACGGCATCGACCTCCGCACGCTTGTGGAGATGATCCGCACCTCGGGGGCCGCCACCTCCTACCTGGATCGCCGGGTGGAACAGATCACCGAGCGGGGGCGCCCCGCCGAGTTCGCCCTGGAGCTGGCGGCCAAGGATGCCGGGCTCATGGTGGAGGCGGGGCGCCAGGCCGGCGCGCCCATGCCCGTCGCCTCGGCGCTGCTGCAGGTGCTCTCCGACGGACTCGCCCAGGGCCTGGGCGGGCGGGACCTGAGCGACCTGGTCGAGGTGGCCGAGCGGGCAGCGGCTGTCGAGCTGCGCCTCGGCCCGCCGGCCGGCGCCTGACCCTCCTCCTCAGGCGGGGCCGGCTGTGGGAGGCGGGGGGATGTCGTAGAGACGGGCGAAGTTGTCCCACAGAACCTTGCGTTTTGTCCCGGAATCGAAGGGGAGCTCGAGGAAGGTCTTCGTGGCGTAGGGGAACTTGGAGTCGGCGTGCGGATAGTCGGTGGAGAAGACCACGTTGTCGTCGCCGAAGTCCTCGAAGTAGTGGCGGGCGACGGCCTCGTCGGCCTCGCAGGACACAAAACAGTTGCGCCGGAAGTACGCAGACGGCGGCATGGTCAGCTCAGGTGCCTCGTACCTGCCCACCCACTCCCAGTGCTCGTCCAGCCGGTAAAGCATGAACGGGGCCCACGAACAGTTGCCCTCGAGCAGTCCGAGGCGCAGTGACGGGAAGCGTTCGAGGATGCCGCCGGCCGTGAAGCAGGCGGTGACGAACATGATCCCGAGCGGCTGGTTGAAGGAGTGCCACAGCATGAGCCGGTCGAGCTGTTCGCTGAAGGCGAAGTCCGGCTTCAGATAGGTGGTGCCACCGCCGTGGAAGCAGATCGGGACGCCGAGACGTTCCGCCTCCCGCCAGAGCGGGTCGTAGACGGGATCATGCCAGGGTCTGCGGTCGACGAGGCCCGGGGTGAGGAAGACCGCCTTGAATCCCCGCTCGGCACTGCGGGCGAGCTCGTCCACCGCCCGCCCCACGTCGTGCGGAGCGACCATGGCGGCGCCGAACACCCTTCCCGGGGAGTCGCAGTCACGCACGAAGTCCGCCATCCAGTCGTTGTAGGCACGGGCGATCTCCGAGGCCAGGTCGGGCTCGAGCCCGTCCGGGCCGATGTGCGCGGCGCTCTGCAGGGCGAGGACGAAGAGGCCACGGCTCGGGAACAGCACGGTGGCATCGAGGCCCTCCATCTCCATGGCCGCCACCTGCGAGGCGGCGTCCCAGTTCGCCGCTTCGGCCTGGGCGAAGCCAGAGTCGTGGTCGGCGTTCCAGGGCCGGCCGGCGGCGCGGGGGCGCATGTGGCCCAGGCGGAGCATCACGGCGTTCTTGACCTTGACCCGAATGTCACGCTCGATCTCGCACAAGCCGACCGGCGCGGCGTGGCCCCAGGCGGGGTCCATGTACCGCTCCCAGAGATCCGCCGGCTCCATGACGTGCATGTCGCTGTCGGCCACCAGCCATTCGCCTACGGCCATCTCCGCGTGCCTTTCCGTCGGCGACTCCCCCGGCTAGAGATGCAGGCTACCCGGGGCGGCCGGGCCACGACGGCATCGGGCCCCGTCACGGAGACGATGCTCGGCTCGGAAGCCGCGTTGGCCCGCAGGTAGGCTGCCGCGCCGTCATGGCTCCGTTGCTCGAAGGTGTGCGGATCCTCGACTTCGGGATCTGGCGCCCGGTGCCGTATGCCACCCAGCTGCTCGTGGAGATGGGGGCCGACGTCCTGAAAGTGGAGCCTCCGGGTGGTGACCCCATGCGGGTGTTCCCACAACTCTTCGATGTCCTCAACGCCGGGAAGCGGAGCATCGTGATCGACCTGAAGGATGCCGCCGGCCGCCAGGAGGCGCTCCGGCTGGCTGCCGGAGCCGACGCCGTGGTGGAGGGGTTCCGCCCGGGCGTGGCCGAGCGTCTCGGCATCGGATACGCGGCGGTACGTGCGGTCAACGAGGTCGTCGTCTACTGCTCGATCTCCGGGTACGGCGCCAGCGGGCCCATGTCGGATGTCCCCGGCCACGACATCAACTACCAGGCGCTGGCCGGCGTACTGGCGCCGAAAGGCGGCGAACCGGTGCCGGCGTCGATGCCCGTCGGTGACCTCGGGGCGGGCATGACGGCGGCCATGGCGGTGGTGGCCGCGGTGTTCCGGGCCCGGACGGCCGGCGAGGGCGAGCGGATCGACGTGGGCATCGCCGACGTGCTCGCCACCTGGACCGGGGCGATCGGCCCCCTGGTCCCGCGCGGATCGCCGTCCGCTATGAACGGGATGCCCGGGTACGGGATCTACCGGACGTCGGACGGCGCCGTGATCTCCCTCGGTGTCTTGGCCGAGGACCATTTCTGGACGGCCCTGTGCGGCGCGCTGGAGCTCGAAGGCCTGGAGAACCTCGGCGTGGTGGAGCGGGTGCAGCGCAAGTCCGCGCTCGATGCCGCGGTGTCGACGGCGCTCGGCCGGCTGTCGGAGAAGGAGGCGACTTCCCGGCTGCAGCAGTACGACATTCCCGTTGCGCCCGTGCTCAGCCGCGAGCAGATGCTCGAGCACGAGCACTTCCGGCAGCGGGGCACGGTCATCGCCGATCACGAAGCATCCGCCATCGGGGTGCCGGCCATGGGCCATCCGGCGCGATACGAGATGCATCGTGCTCGCCTTCCGGGACCGGTGCCGGAGCTCGACGCCCATGCGAGGGGTTCGTGGATACCCCGATGATCGACTGGAACTGAGAGAAGAGGAGCGCCATGGAAGTCCTACCCGAACGCCCTACCACCAAGGGACCGGCAGCGTGGTTCAGCGGCGACGTGTGGATCGACGTCGTCGCCCAGGGCCACGGTGGATCGCCCATGGTCGTCGCCTTCGTGCGCTTCACACCGGGGGCCCGGACGGCCTGGCATTCGCACTCGCTCGGCCAGACACTTCATGTCACCGAGGGCGAAGGACGAGTCCAGTCCCGGGGAGGGCCCGTCGTCACCATCCGTGCCGGTCAGGCCGTGTTCACGCCGGGTGGCGAGTGGCACTGGCACGGGGCCTCGCCCGATCGTCTCATGACGCATCTCGCCGTCAGCGAAGGCGAGACCGAGTGGGGCGAGCACGTCACCGAGCCCGCATAGCGGGACTCGGATCACGATCGGTTAGGTTGCCCGCATGCGATTCGGACTCGACGTCGCCCAGCAGCGCATGCCCTGGGACGAGCTCGTGCGGCGGGTGCACCTGGCCGAGGAGCTCGGCTTCGACGGTGTCTGGGGCTTCGACCACTTCGAGCCCATGTACGGCGAAGGTCCGGGCGAGACGTTCGAGGGCATGACCACGCTGGCGGCGCTGGCGGGAGTCACCTCGCGGATCCGCCTCGGACTCCTGGTGACCGGCGTGACATACCGCCATCCGTCGGTGCTCGCCGCCCAGGCGCTCACCGTGGACCAAGCCAGCCACGGACGATTGGAGCTGGCCCTCGGCGCGGCCTGGTACGACAAGGAGCACACCGAGCTCGGGATCCCCTTCCCGCCGACGCGCGAGCGCTTCGACCTGCTTGAGGACACGCTCGAGATCGTCACCCGCCTGTACACCGGCGAGGTGGTGTCGTACGAGGGACGCCGCGTCTCGCTCGAGCAGGCACAGATGCGCCCACTGCCCGCGCAGCAGCCACATCCCCCCATCTGGATCGGGGGAACCGGCCCGCGCCGCACCCTCCCACTGGCAGCCCAATACGCGGACGTCTGGCACGCATTCGGAACTCCCACCTCGCTTCAGCCGGCCAACCAGCGCCTCGACGAGCTCGCCGCTCGAGTCGGCCGCCGCCCGTCGGCGATCACGCGGGCCGGGTCGCTGTCGCTCGACGACCTCGACACCGCCCGCGGGCACGCGGCGAAATGGCAGGGGGCGGGGTACGGCTACCTGGTGTGTGGCTGGCCGGCAGCCGGTGACTCGCAGGTGGAGACATTCGCCGACGACGTGATGCCCGATTTCCCCTGACGATCAGCTGGTCAACCCGCTTGTTGCGAGGCCATGGCTCGACCTACGTCGCCACCGAGGGTAAGGCGATCAGCAGGAACCGGTCGCGAGATCAGGTAGCCCTGCCCGACATCACAACCGAGCTGGCGCAACAGGTCGAGCGTCGCCTGGTCCTCGATGCATTCGGCGACGACCCGAAGGCCCATGACATGACCGAGATCGATGGTGGCTCGGATCAAGTCACGGTCCCGCCGTCCATTCTCTGAGAACAGGCCGGTCACGAACTGTCCGTCGAGTTTGAGCTCCCCGACAGCGAGATCGCTCAGGTATGCGAGGGACGTGAAACCCGCTCCGAAGTCGTCGATCGACACGGCGACACCACGGGTGTGGAGGTCGTCGACCACCAGTTTCGCTTCATCCAGGTTGGCGATGATGCTCGTCTCGGTGACTTCGACGATCAGTGCGTCCGGGGGGAGATTGCGAACGGTAAGCGCTTCCACGACCTTGCTGACGAAGTCCGGAGCGAGCAGGTCGTCAGGCGACACGTTGATCGACACGGTCTGCAGCACACCGGCCTCTCGCCATGTCGCGCATTGGGCGAGCCCCGTCCCGAGCACCCACGACGTCAGTGCCGGCATCAGGCCGGCGTCCTGGGCCAGGGGGAGGAATTTCGCCGGTGGAACCATCCCGAGGCGAGGGTGCGGCCAGCGCACCAACGCCTCTGCGCTGGTGAACTGGTTCGACTTGAGGTCGAGCTGCGGCTGATAGTGCAGCTCCAGTTGACCGAGCTCGATGGCCAGCCGTAGCTCGTCGCTCAGCTGCCAGGGGCTGCCCTCGCCGTCGAGATCGGCGTCGTAAATGGCGAAGCACGAATTACCCTGTTTGGCCCGGTACATCGCCATGTCGGCGCAGTGGAGAAGCTCTTCTCCACGGCCGGCGCAATCGCCAGCAGAGGCGATGCCGATGTTCGCACTCACCGAAGTCCGCAGCCCCTCCAGGACGAAGGGGCGTTCGATCTCGCCGAGAAGCCTCTCCGCCACCTTCCCCGCGTCCCCGGCATCCTCGCCCATGAGGAGGACGCCGAATTCGCCACCTCCGAGGCGGACCAGGACCTCCCCGCTCCGAAGCGAGCACCCGAGTCGCGGCGCGAGCTGTTTGAGCAGCTCGTCCCCGGCGGCATGACCGAACGAGTCGTTGACGGCCTTGAACCCGACGAGGTCGATGTACAGAAAGGCAAGACGACGGGTTCTCGAGGGTGCATCGGACTGCTCGTCGAAGAAGGCGTCGAGCACGCTCATGAGATAGCGGCGGTTTCGGAGCCCGGTGAGGTCGTCCGTCAGGGACTGCTCCATGCGTTCGGTGGCGATCGCCCGCTGGCGACCAAGTGAGATCGCCGTCCTGGTCCCGACCGCCACCATTGTGGCGACGGCAAGCGCCAGGGCGATGTGGGTGATCGGATGGAAGGTGGCGAAGATGAGCACGCCCAGCGCGGCGACGGCGAAGACTCCCGGAAGTGCGAACCCCGCCGGGCGCTGGGTGCGCAGGAGATCGCGTGGTTTCGGGCGAGCCCACACGGCGACGCACACCAGAAGGCCGGCAGCCGGCCAGGCCAGGGCGCGGAACACGGCATCAACCCGAGGGGTCCCGAGAGCGGAGTGGAAGAGGTTGAAGGTGTCGCCGAAGGCGTTCAGAGCCATGGCCGTCGCAAGAACGACCCAAGGCGCAAGCTTCCTCCTCGAGAGCAGCGTGGCTCCGCCGACGACGAGAGCGAAGAGCAGCAGGTCACCGATCGGGTACGCGACATACGTCACCGTGTCGAGCGGTCCCGCGCCCTGTAGCTGCAACCCGGCGAAGGCAAAGGCAGAGCAGAGGGTGGCTGACCCCAAGGCTGCCACGACCCCGTCGAGCCAACTCGGGTCGGCGACCCGCCGCACCTCCCTGCGCATGAAGAGCACCACGCCAACGTAGGCGAAGGGATAGAAACCCAACCAGAAGACGTCGGCCCAGGTCGGCCCCCAGTTTGTTGCCCCCGCCGAAGACTGACTCGTGTAGATCAGATCCCCGACGGCCCAGGAGAGAAGGCCGATGCCCAGGGCGAACGCTGCTGTCCTTCCGGGCCGCCGAACCGCCGCTCTCGCCATGCAGAGTCCCGCCACCAGGACCTCGAAGGAATCGACCACCCAACCGTTGAACCACGAGGAGTACGCGTAGTGCGGCTCGATGGCGGTCCATCCCACATAGCTGACGAGCGCCAGGCCCAGCACGATGAACGGCACCTTGGCCAGGGCTCGTCTCGGCGGGTCTTCGGCCCGCGGGCGTCTGCGTTCGGGCGCGCCAACCAGCCTCACAGGGACCGACATCGGCATCCGAGGAGGGTGCCTGTAGGGCTGGATCGATTCGTCACCCTGCGCCGCCCCACGTCGCGTGCTCAGGGCAACCAATGGGGCTTTCACCTGCTCCTTTGCCACCGGCCCGCAACCCGTCGCCGCAGGCCGTACCGGGACCCGCTCAAGACACCCGCACGGCGGTTCGATACACGTTCCCGGGTGGCTCTCGGTGCGGACACGAAAAGGTTGGAACGGCGGATGGCCCCAGCGGCCCGACTCATCTCGAAGGCCATGCGGAGCTGCCTGGCGCTCAGCGTGCTCGGTGGGTTGCTGGCAGCCTGCGGATCCGGCGCCGCCTCGCTGCCGCCCGCTGCGGCGCAGTCTCGCTCTTTCCTCGATCAGTTTCACCACGTCTCCCAACTGGCTTCCACGGTCCCCGCCAACGGGGACGTCAACCCCTACGGCGTGGCGGTGGTACCCGAGTCGCTCGGTGACCTGGTTGCCGGCGATGCCCTGGTGACCAACTTCAACGACCGCCAGAACGTTCAAGGAACAGGCACCACCGTCGTCGAGGTCTCACGGCAAGGGCAGAGCCGGCTCTTCGCTCAGCTCTCCCAACTGCCGACCGGTGAATCGTGCGCCGGAGGAGTCGGCCTCACTGTCGCACTCGGTGTTCTGCCAGGCGGCTGGGTGATCGTCGGCAGCCTTCCGACAATCGACGAGGGGAACCTTCCTCGGCGTGATCCCGCCGGATGCCTCCTTGTGCTCGATGATCAGGGTCATCCGGTGGAGACCATCACGAACCACGACTTGGACGGACCTTGGGATCTCACGATGAGATCCACTTCCACTTCGGCCACCGTTTTCGTCTCCGACGCTCTCGGCACTCAGGCCGACAGGGTCGTCGATGGGGATTTGGGCGCCATGGCCGGCGCCACCGCCGGTGCGGCCAACATCGTCCGCTTGACCCTCGCCCTACGAGCAGATGCCCCACCGAAGCTCGTCAATACCACGATCGTGGGCAAGGGATTTGCGTGGTCTGCCGAGAAGGCGGCTCTGGTCCTGGCGCCGACGGGCTTGACCCTCGATGGACACGGCACTTTGTACGTCGACGACACGGCGAGGAACGTCGTGTGCGCCATTCCTGATGCGTTGACACGCTCGCGGGCCATCGCGGCGAACACTGCGATCATCTCTTCCAGCGGTGCGCTCAATCAGCCGTTGGGAATGACGACCACTCCGACAGGAGACCTTCTCGTGGTGAACGGAAACGACGGCAACGCCGTGGAGATCAGCCCGTCCGGGAAGCAGCTGGCGTCACACACGATCGTCCCTCACGGAGCTGGCGCCCTGATCGGTCTGACCCTCGATCCGGCGTCCCACGACATCCTGTTCGTCAACGATGCCACGAATGCGCTCGACGTCCTGTCAGGTTGACCGGTAACGACGCTCGTCTGTCAATCCTCCACAGTCCGTTCGAGCGCCGCCAGTAGGGCCCTCATCCAGGGCCCGAGGTCGGCCGGGGTGCGAGCCGAGATCAGGTTCCCGTCGACGACGGTCTCCTCGTCGACCCAGCGCACCCCGGCGTTGACCATGTCGTCGCGGATTGCACCCACGCTGGTCGCCGTGCGGCCCTTCAGGATGCCGGCGGAAATGGGGACCCAGCCGGCATGGCAGATGAAGGCGATGGGCTTGCCCGACTGGTCGAAGGAGCGAACGAGCTCCAGCACGGCAGGGGACCTGCGGAGCTTGTCCGGAGCGAAGCCCCCGGGCACGACGAGGGCGTCGAAGTCCGCCTCGGCCACTTCGTCGACGGTGACGTCCACATCGACCGGGCCGTGCCCCTTCTTCCCGGTGACCGGGCTGTGGTCGAGACCGGCGACGGTGACAGCGATGCCTTCCTCCCGCAGCCGGTACACGGGGTACAGCAGCTCCATGTCCTCGAACAGGTCGGCGGCGAGGACCAATACGGTTCTGTGGTGCATGGCGGAAGACTATTCACCGGACGACGACCGAGCCGCAGTGGGGTCGCCCTCGTCAGCCGGACGGGGCCGGGGAGTACGCTGCCATCGTGAGCGACTTCGACGCCATCGTCGTCGGTGCCGGCCACAACGGGTTGACCGCCGCCGCGGTCATGGCACGTGGAGGCATGCGCGTGCTGTGCCTCGAGAAGAACCATTTCATCGGCGGAATGGCGTCCACCACTGAACTCATCCAGGGTTTCCGGTTCGAGCTCGCCGGCTCCATCCAGTTCCCGCTCCCCAACGAACTCTACGAGGACCTGGGCTTCGACAGCTGTCCCATTTACGAGCCCGAGGTCATGTCGGCCAGCGTGAGCCAGCCGCCGCAGGCTCCCATGTTCATGTACTCGGATCCGGAGCGCCTGCTCACCCATCTCGGCGACTCGCTCGGTATGGACGCCCTGCTCGGGATGGCCGAGATCGTGGCCTGGGCCGAAGCCCCAGCCCGGGCGATCGGGCGCTTCGAGGTGCGCACGCCGCCGCGCTCGCTCGACGAGATGTGGGCCTGCGCCACCAACGAAAAGGAGCGGGAGGCCATCCGCATCGCCATGTTCGGAAGCGTGATGGACGTGCTCGACCGCTATCTCCCGGACCGGGAGAAGTACGCCCCGGTGCGGAGCATGCTCGCCTTCCTCTCGGTGAACTCCACCTTCAAAGGCCCGGCCACTCCCGGGAGCGCCCTGTGCCTGGCCTTCGCCCTGGCTTCTCCGGGCACCGCCACCATGTCAAAGGTCGAGGGCGGACTCGGGACCATGTCGCGCCACGTTCTTGGGATCTTCGAACGCCACGGCGGCACGCTCCGACGCCATGCCAAGGTGGCGAGAATCCTCGTATCCGACGGCAGAACCCGGGGCGTGGAACTCGCCGATGGCGAGGAGATCACCGCCCCGGTGGTCGTGTCGAACCTGGATCCCACGGCCACCTTCTTCGGGTTGCTCGACGAGGAGGCGCTCCCCGAAGCCTTCGCCCAACGGGTCTCCTCCATCGACCACCGTGCCGCGTATTTCCAGATCCACTTCGCTCTCGACGGGCTCCCCGAGTACGCGAACCCCTACGAGCAGCTGAATCAGCCCGAGTACAGCCGGAACGTGACCTTCTTCGGCACCGCCGAGCAGATGCAGAGGGATTACCAGGGCTGCCTCCAAGGCCGCGTGCCACAGAGTCCGTCGTTCAACCTGCAGATCCCGAGCATCCACGACCCTCAACTGGCGCCCTCGGGCAAGCACGCGGCGAGTAGTTTCGCCTTCTACTTCCCAATCGGCTCGACCCACTTGCAGCAGACGCAGCTGCGTGACGAGATGGCCCGGCGCGTGGTGGCCAAGATCGCCGAGGCGGCTCCCAATTTCCCCGACCTCGTCGACCGCCAGCTCAACTACCCCGCCTATACCTACGAGCGGATGTTCGGCTGCACCGGAGGGGACTTCACCCACGGGCTGCTCGAACCCGGGTTCATGGGACCCTTCCGGCCCGGGTCCCAGGGGTGGCCGGATCTCCCCGTGCCCGTGGAGGGCCTTTATCTGTGCGGCGCCGGCTGCCACGGAGGGCCGGGGATCACCTTCATCCCCGGTTACAACTGTGGTTACGCGGTATTGGAGGCCACCAGCTCCGCCCGGTCGTAACGGTTCTGGCGTTCGACGAAGGCGAGGTACATGGCCATGGAGAAGGCCAGGCTGGTGAAAAGGCTCATGACGAAGAAGATCCATGGGACCCGCATTCTCCGGCGGCGACCGTCGACGATGCTCCACAGGGGGAACAGAGCGACGTTGACGATCACATAGTCCTGCGCCGCCGAATCCGAGGCCCAGTTGTCGAAGAGCGACCTCGTGTAGTCGACATAGCTGGCATGGATGCCGTGCTGATGGACGTAGCGGACATTGAAGTACCACCCGAGCACCAAGGCCAGGACCCCGAAGGCGTAGAAGGCACCTTCGAGCAGGGTCACCCCGCCGACCTCCGTCCGGCTGAAGAGCCGCCGGTTGAAGGTGAAGGCCAGGGCGGTGCTCAAGACACCGAGCGCGCCGTAGAAGAACAGTTGCTTGGTCACGCTTTCACGCTAACGGGTGTCCAGCTGTCCGGCCTTCGAGCATCGTTGGTCCGTGTCCGCCACTTCTCTCCTGGGCCGGAATCGGCGGCGCGACGCACCGTGTTCCCCCGTGGACAGCAAGTAGCATCACGGCCATGGCACATCTCGATTTTCCCGATCGCGGCTTCGGCGAGCACGTGGACTGGTCCCTGCTCCGCCCCAAGATGGCTGCGGGCATGGGCGCACTGTCGGAGGCGGTCTACGGAAACACCCAGCTCCCCGTTCGAGAACGAGAAGCAGCCCGATGGGTGATCGCCCTCGTGAACGACTGCGCGGTGTGCCAGGACACGAGAGCGCGCCATGGCATCGAGGCCGGTATCGACGACGGCTTCTACGCGGCGGTGGCCGATTGGCAATCCAGTTCGGAGCTCACCGACCGCGAACGGCTGGCAGCGGAATTCGCCGAACGATTCGCCCTGAACCACGAGTCGATGGACGACGCCTTCTGGGCGAAGATGCGCGCCGGGTACGGCGACGACGAACTGGCTGACCTGGTCATGTGTTGTGCCACGTTCCTGGGGCTCGGCCGGGCTCTGGCGGTGGTGGGGGTCCGGGCGCCGGACGAGCGGCTGTTGGTGTGACACGACGGCGGCGGCCTACCGGCACAGGAGCAAGCTGACCCGGAACTCAGATCACCGGGGCCGGCGCCGGGGCCGGAGGTGTCCCGGAATCCCGTAGCGGCTCAGCGATAGATGTTGACCGTGTCGGCGAGCCCCATGGTCGACGCCGGGGCGCGGCCGGTCGACACCAGGATGAACGCCATGGGATCGCCGGTGATGACGTCCCCGGCGCCCCCCGATACGGGGAATTCGTCCACACCGTCGAGCTTCAACGTGGCCGGTCCCCAGCCCTGGTCGGTGAGGACCTGGGCGATGTGCGACACCGAGGGCGGCAGGCCGGCACCGGCGACCGTCGGCTGACCGATGGCGGCGCGGATGTCGTCGGCGTGGAGAAAGGTGTCGAACCACAGCGCTTCGAGGCCGAACCCGAGGGTCGTCCCGTTCCCCTGCGGGCCCTCGGCGCTCCAGGCGTCGTGGTCGAACGCCGCCACCAGCGACGCGGCGGTGCCGGTGTCGGCCTGTAACTCATCGGCGAGGTCTCCAGGACCCTTCCCCCGTCGTTCGTCGACCTGGCGCTGGGTCACGTCGGGGGTACCGAGGCCCTCGAGGCGGAGATTGGTGACATCGGTCAGCTGTCCCACCACGTGGGCGGCCACGTCCGCCACGCGCCAACCCGCACAGCGCGAAGGCGTCTCCCACTCTTCGTCGGACAGGCCCCGCAGGAGCTCGACGAAGCTCTGGTACTCGGCGGTCATCCCCGGCACGACGACGATCCGGCTGAGGGTCATGTCCACTCCTCCTCGCGAGCGGCCCCGCTAACATGCGGTCGGCATGTAACTTACATGCACCTTGCATGTATGGTCAAGAAGCAAACCCCCCCACCGACCCGCCGCACCCAGGCCGAGCGATCCGATGCCACGCGCGCCGCGCTGATGGCGGCGGGGCGCAAGCTGTTCGGGAGCAACGGCTACGGCCGGACGGCCCGTGAGGAGATCGTGGCCGACGCCGGCGTGACGCGGGGGGCGCTGCAGCACCACTTCGCCGACAAGCAGGGCCTCTTCCAGGCCGTCTACGAGGAGCTCGAGCAGCAGGTCGTCGCCTCCACGGCAAAGGCAGCTATGGAGAGGGGGCACGAGCACCCGCTCGAGATGCTCCGGGGCGGGTGCCACGCCTATCTCGACGCCATGTTGGATCCGGCGGTGCAGCGCATATGTGCGCTCGACGGACCGGCCGTGCTCCCCGCCGACGTTCGAGCCGAGATCGCAGACCGCTACGCGTTGGCCCTCGTACGCGACGTGGTGCAGTCGGCGATGTCCCGGGGTGAGATCAAACAAGCACCTCTCGAACCCCTCACCCGCATGCTGCTGGCGGGAGTCATGGCGGCCGCGCAGTACGTGGCCACAGCCGAGGACCCGAAGAGAGCCCGTAGCGATGCAGGAAGAACCGTCGACATGTTGCTCAGCAGCCTGACGCCCTAGGCCCGCCCCGACACACGACTACGCTCCGGGACCATACCCCTCGACTTCGACGACCTCGTCCTTCCGGCCCACACCGCCCTGGTCACACAGGAATGCCAGCAAGCCGTGCTGGGCGACGGGGAGATCTTCCCGGCTTTAGCCGAAGCGGCTCGGGCGCGGGGTATCGTGGCAAGGATCGCCTCGGCGCTGCACGCCGCCCGTTCGGCGGGGGTCACGGTTGTGCACTGCGTCGTCGCCCGTCGCCCGGACAACCGGGGCTCCAACCAGAACGCCCGGCTGTTCATCGCAGCCGCTCGGTCGCCGACCAGGCTGGTGCAAGGGTCACCGCAAGCAGAGCTCCTAGCGGAATTCGGACCCGAACCCGACGACCTCGTGATTCCGAGGATGCACGGCCTGTCGCCCATGCACGGCACCGAGCTCGATGCCGTGCTGCGAAACCTCGGATGCACCACGATCGTAGGCGTCGGGGTGTCGCTCAATGTGGCCATCGTCAATCTCGCCTTCGACGCCGTGAACCTGGGCTACCAGGTGGTGATTCCCCGAGACGCTGTGGCGGGGACACCGGTCGAGTACGCCGACGCTGTGCTCGAACATACCCTGGCCATGGTGGCGACGGTCACCGATGTCGGCTCCTTGGTTGCCGCATGGAACGCGACCGGCCCTTCCGCCGCTGCGCCGATGAGTTGAGGTACCACCACATCTAGGCTCCGACGTCGGCTACTTGAGGCGGGCGACCTCTTCGGTTCGGTTGCGAACCAGGTCGTTGAAGGCCTGCCGAGGTCCGATGTGGTCCCAGAGCTTCGCCGGGTAATACGTGACGTACATGGTGCGACGTCCCCCCGCTCCCGTTGGCTGCGGTGAGGCGTGCACGAGGTCTTGGACGTGAACCGTGACATCTCCAGGCGCGGTGTCGATGGCCACCACCGGGACGTCGGTGAGGCACTCTTCCCACCGGTAGTGGATCGCTTGACCGTGGCTCCCCGGGATGGCCAGGAGGTTGCCTGTCGAAGCGTCGGAACCGGTGAGCTGGACGCCGACGCTGACCGACGGGCACAAAATCGCGTGTCCGCCCATGCCACAGTCTTGATGCCAGGGGATGTTGGACAGTCCGCTCGTGTTGCCGGGCACTTTGAGGAGGACGGCGCTGCCCTCCATCCGATCTGGGGCCAACCGAAGACTCGGATCGAGCAGTGTGGCTAACCTTCGCACGCGGGGGTCAGCCTCCAGGGCAGCAAGCACCGGAGACCGAAGACTTGTGTAAACGAGCCGGCAGAGGCTGGTCGACCCGTCCTCACCGGTGACCCACCAGGATTCGTCGTCCCCTGGCCGGGCAAGGTTGGCGAGCCTGTCGACCTCTCTGTTCGCTTCCTCCATCTCCTCAGGCCGGAAGACACCTCTCATGTGCAGAAAGCCGATGGCGTCGAGCTGGGCTTCGAGCTCTGAGTCGTCACAGCCCGGCTCGAAGACGGCGTTCGGGTCCCGCTCCCCGAAGTCCGACCTGGCCGGGTCGTAGGGGGGGATCCCGGCGTGCAGGTACCGCAGCACGGGATCCCAATCGGCAAGCTGACGGAAACCGCCATGCTCGAAGGTGAGCTCTTTGCTGAGGAAGAGGTTGATGAACGTTCGCAGCTCTGTGGTGAGGTCTTCCCACGCCCGCCGGCTGAGGCGCACCGCGGCTGCTCCAGGGGCCTTCCCCTCCTGGACGAGGATCCGGTCATCCGCAGGGACATAGGTGATGGCCTCGTCCTCGACGAGGAACGAAATCGGGCCAGTCTCTGCCAGCCGCCGGGCAGCTGCCACGACGATCGAAGCGTCGAGACCGCGGTTCATTGTCACTTTGAGAGTCACGCGCACATTATGCAGGAATGAACCGCCACCGAGTTCGGAGGAATTGGCCTTTCGGTGGAAATACCTCGGACGCCCTGTCAGAGGGTGCTGACAGGTGGGGCGATTTGCCACCGCCCATGACTTCAGAGGGTCCGAGGGAATCAGATGCTCTGCCATGGCGAAGGCGTCTTGGAAGCGGCGGCTCTGGAGTCGCTTCTGGAGCAAGGCCTTCGGCGGTGGCAAGCGGGGAACACCCACACCCGATGGACGAGCTGCGCAGTGCCTTCCTTCTGGATGCTGGACCCGCATTCGTTGTGTATGCCGCTAATCAAGATGATCAGGGCCTGGCACCAACTGCACCAGCGCGAGCTGGAGGACGCCTGGGCCAAGGTAAGAGCAAGGCAAGCGCCTGGTACGATCGCTCCATTGTCATGAGCTCGAAATACCGGATCCCGCATGTCGAGGCAGTCGAGATCGTCCGGCCACACGTGATCCGGATCACGTTCGATGACAGCCTGGTTCGGGAACTCAAGTTCATCGCCGGCGGCCACGGCGGGATGGTCTTTGCCCCCCTGGGCGACCCGGATTTCTTCGCTCAGGTGGAAGTCGACCCGATGAGCCGCACCATCTTGCGGCCGGGGGAATTGGACTTCGATCCGGCAGTTCTCCACGGGGACTTCGAGCCTGCTGGAGGGGAGAACCTCTTCCGTGACGTCACCGCGGCGGCGGATCGGATTCGCTCAGGCTGAAGCTCAGCCAGGGAGGAACAGGTGCCCTACAGCGAAGGGCGGATCGTGCACGATGCGGACGCCCACATCATGGAGACACCCACATGGCTCGCCGACTACGCCGATCCCGCCATCCGCGACCGAATTCCGCCTCTTTGTTATCCCGGCGGCAACGAACTGCGCCAGACCGGCGACCCGGCCGAGCAGCAGCGAGATCTCTCGTCCGCCTTCGATCGGCTGCGCGCCAAACACGCCTCGCAGGAATACCGCCGCGACGAGCAGGCTCAGATCATGGCGCGCAAGAACTTCGCCGCCACGGGCTCCTTCGTGGCGGAGGACCGCGGCCGGGCGCTCGATCTCCTCGGCTTCTCGAGCCAGCTGGTGTTCAACACCTTCCACAATCGGCGCCTGCACGACTGGGAGCACGGCGGCGACCTCGAGTTCGCCTACGGCGTCGCCCGCGCCCACAACCGCGGCATGGTCGAGTTCTGTTCCGTCGATCGGCGTCTGCTGCCGACGTGTTATGTGCCGTTGGCGGATTTCGACTTGGCCCTAGCAATGACCGAGGAATCGATCGCCATGGGTGCGGCGGCGCTCCTTGTTGCCTCGGGCTGTCCGCCCGGTCACTCCCCCAGCCACGTGCAGATCGACCCGGTGTGGGCCCTGGCCCAGGAGGCCCGTATCCCCATCGTCTTCCACGTCGGGGGCACCGGGGATCTCATCGATCCGCACTACTTCCGAAATGGTCTGCCGATCCCCCCGGACTTCCACGGCGGGGAGGAGAACTTCCGCTCTGTCGACTACATGGGAATCCCTGGTCCGCCAGCACAGACATTGGCCACCATGATCTTCGACGGCGTGCTCGAGCGATTTCCGGAACTGCGTATCGGGGTCATCGAGCAAGGCGCCATTTGGATCCCTTCGTGGACCCGACAGATGGAGTCGGCCTTCGAGGCCTTCGCCCGCCACGAGGAGCGCCTACGGGCGCTGTCGCTCCGCCCGACCGAGTACGTGGTGCGCCAAGTCCGCGCCACGCCATATCCCACCGATGACGTGGGTTGGATCATCGAGCAGAGCGGCCCCGACATCTGCATGTTCTCCTCCGACTATCCCCATGTCGAAGGTGGCCGCAAGCCCCTCGAGCGCTTCGAGTCATCCCTCGGTGACGCCAGCGACGGGGTTCGCCGGCGGTTCTACTGCGACAACTTCCTCGATCTCATGGGATCAGCGAGCAGCGGCCTGGTGGCCGGCTGCGTCTGAGTCGGTAAGCCCCTCGCCGGCGGAATAGTGGCGCAGCCCACCGTGGCAGCAAGGGCCTCGGCATCATCTTTCAGGGCCACAGCAGGTGACAGGGAATCAGATGCTGCGAGATCGGGAGGGGCGGGCCAGTCGTCACCGTCCATTCCGGTCAAGCTGCATACACGCCCGGTGGCGAGTGGCAGTGGCACGGAGCCCCGCCCTACCGTCGTCTCATGACGAATCTCGCCATCAGCGAAGGCACGACCGAATGGGACGAGCACGTCACCGATCCCGAATAGCCTGGACCGTCGACCAACGATTAAGGGGCGATGCGCCTCGGACCGTGCGGTTGAAGAGTACGGGCAGATCGTGATCTCGGCATCCTTCCCAGATGCGTCCCTCAGCTCCTGGGGACACCAGCGAGCCGGCGCCCACGGGGTTGACCCCTGTACCCCGTGTTTGTACTGTTCATCCAAACACGACGTCCAGAAAAGGGGGGCAGGCGTGCACCACGTCGTCGAGGTCGATGGGTTCCCGCCTGCGGTGGCAGCCGCCCCCTACCTGTGCTTCGGCCCGCTCCTCGAAGAAGCCAAGCTCGTCCACTCGCCAGGCTTCACGCGGCTGGCGACCAGGGCAGGTTGAGGAAACCGGTGCGCGAGGTACCCGAAGCAATCGCCGCCAAGCTCACCAACGCGGCCGCCGCTTTCGCCGCGACTTTCGACGACCTGCGGATGGACGACATCGCCCTGGCAAGCGGCATCCCTCGAGCGACGCTCTACTACTACTTTTCCGGCAAGGATGACATCCTCGCCTTCTTGCTGTCGTCGACGTTGGCCGAGCTCAACAGAGCGCTGGCCCGCATCGCTGAGCGGCCCGGTCCGGCCAAAAAGCGGTTGCATGATCTCGTCCGGAGCTTCCTCGCCGAGCTCGCCGGCCGCCCGGCGGCCGCGCAGCTCGTCTTCGAGAACCTGGGCCGAACCGGGAAGCTCCCCGATATAGCCACCGGCGTCCAAGAGGCGCTCTACGCGCCGTTCGAACGGGTCCTCGAGGACGGTACGCGGAATGGTGAGTTGGCCCGAGTCGAGCCGAGGACGGTGGCCACGGCGATGATCGGCAGCATGGCCATCGTCGGCCTGCAGGCCATCGTCACTGAGGCGAGCTTCGACCCCGGACAGGTTGCCGACCTTCTAACCCGGCTGTTCTGGTCCGGTGTGGCCGCTCAAGAACCGCGCCAGCCACGGCGTTCGTCGTGACCGGCGTTGAGGCCCCGGTGGCCGGCGACCCCGTTGCCTGCGCCACCCCGGCTCATCGGCACCTTGGTCTGGCGCTACTCGCGATCTGTACGGCCCAGCTCATGGTAGTCCTTGACGCAACGGTGGTGAACGTAGCCCTGCCGTCGATCCAGCGCGCCTTGCACTTCTCTGCCGCCAACCTGATCTGGGTCGTGAACGGTTACACCCTCGCCTTCGGCGGGCTTCTGTTGCTCGGCGGGCGGACCGGCGACCTATTCGGCCGACGGCGGATGTTCGTTGTCGGTGTGGGGCTCTTCACCCTGTCGTCTTTGGCCGGCGGTCTTGCCATCAACCAGAGTTGGCTGCTCGCCGCTCGCGTCCTCCAGGGGATAGGCGGGGCCATTGCCGCACCTGCAGCTCTCGCTCTGATCGCCAACACCTTCCCTGAGGGGGCGGCACGCAATCGGGCCATGGGTGTGTATGCAGCCCTGTCGGGAGCCGGCGCCGCCGTAGGCGTGCTCCTCGGCGGTGCGATCACGAGCGCGCTGGGGTGGCGCTGGGTCCTCTTCGTGAACGTCCCCATCGGGATAGCGGTCGTCGCCGTCACCCCGCTTCTGCTTGCCGAGACGCAGACGCTCCGCGGACGCCTCGACCTGCCTGGCGCCGCCATCTCCACTGCCGGCATGACGCTGCTCGTCTACGGATTCATCCATGCTGCCGCCACGGCGTGGACCGATACCTTGACCCTGGGAGCGCTGGTTGGCGGCGGGGTACTGCTGCTTCTGTTCGTCCAGCTCGAGGTGAGGGCGCCACACGCCTTGATGCCGCTCCCACTCTTCCGCTCGCGGAACCGCTCTGTCGTCTACGGCACGGTGCTCGCCGTAGGCATGGCCATCTTCTCGATGTTCTACTTCGGCACCCTGTACATGCAGGACATATTGGGCTACAGCC
>DATHCF010000025.1:0-8578 GCA_035319705.1 Acidimicrobiales bacterium
ACCTGGATCTCCGCTCCCGACGTCCCGCGCCCCGAGCAGTGCCCGCGTCAGGAGGTGCCGCCGCTGTTCGCCGACACCGTGCTCACCCGGGTGGAGCACCGGCTGGCCAAGGGAAGGCTCTTCTCCATGCTGGACGGGACGGCGGGCGGGCCCGACTCCGCCTTCTGGGCCCGGGTCCCCGGCCACCTCGAGCCGTCGGCCGCCACCTTGGCGGTGATCGGCGACTACGTGGCCGGGGCGGTGGCGCAGCCGATCGGACGCCGTATCCTGGGCCGCAGCCTGGACAACACGTTGCGGGTGGTGCAGCTGGTGCGCAGCGAGTGGGTCCTGTGCGACATCCACGTGCACGCCTTGCACCACGGCTTCGGCCATGGCGAGGCCTTCCTCTTCGCCGAGGACGGCACGCTGCTGGCCGTGGCCAGCCAGTCCAACAGTGTGCGCCTGTGGACCGAGGACATGATCCGCAGCCTGCCGGCCGAACCGTCCCTGCGCCGGCGACCACTCGAGGAGGGCGCCACCCCGTGAGCCTGCCCACCCGCGCCATCGGCTCCTTGGCGGTCTCCACCGTCGGCCTGGGCTGCAACAACTTCGGCGGCCGCATCGACGAGGAACAGACCCGCCAGGTGGTGGCGGCCAGCCTCGACGCCGGTATCACCTTCTTCGACACGGCCGACATCTACGGCGGCACCCGCAGCGAGGAATTCCTGGGTAAGGCGCTCGGCCCACGGCGCAGCGAGGTGGTGCTGGCCACCAAGTTCGGCATGCCCATCGACGACCGGCGCAAGGGAGCCAAGCCTGCCTACGTCCACAGCGCCCTCGAAGACAGCCTGCGGCGGCTCGGGACAGACCACGTTGACCTCTACCAGCTGCACGCCCCCGACCCCGAGACGCCCATCGCCGACACCCTGGCCGCCCTCGACGGGCAGGTGCGGGCGGGCAAAGTGCGCGAGATCGGCTGTTCGAATTTCTCGGCCGAGCAGTTGCGCCAGGCGTCCGCAGCCGTCGCCGCCGGAGCAGCGCGCTTCGTGAGCGTGCAGAACGAGTACAGCATCCTGCACCGCCGGCCCGAGGACGAGGTGCTGGCCGAGTGCCAGAGCGAGGGTCTGGCCTTCATCCCTTACTACCCGCTGGCCCGGGGACTGCTGACCGGCAAGTACCGCCGGGGACAGCCACCGCCGGCCGGGTCGCGCCTCTCACACGGTGGGGCCGAGCAGTACGAGCGGCTGGCCACCGACGACAACCTGCAGGCGGTGGAGCGGCTCGAGGCCCTGGCGGCACGACACGGGCGGAGCCTGGTGGAGCTGGCCGTCGCCTGGCTTCTGGCCCGCCCCTGCGTGGCATCGGTCATCGCCGGGGCCACCTCGCCCGAGCAGGTCAGGGCCAACGCCAAGGCAGCCGACTGGCAACTCGGCCCCGAGGAGCTGGCCGAGGTCGACGAGGTGGTGGCGCCCGCAGCGGTGCGCGTCTGACGGACCCGGGCGGAACCGGCCCCCGTGCTAGGTGCCGGTCTCGGCCGGGAGCCGCCCCGCGTGCACGGCAGCAACCAACGCCTCGTGGTCGCGCTCGGTCTGATCGGCATACGCCAGTGCGAAGTTGGCCAGCGCGTCCTCGAATGCGTCACTCGACCCCAGGTATCCGGCGATGCGCGCCGCGGTGGCGGCTCCGGCCGAGCGGGCGTGGGCCCGGGCCAGCACCCACCCGCACAATCCGGCGTAGTCGACGAGAACGAGCTTGTCCAAGGCGGAAGCGTCCACCGAGCCCTTCATGTCCCGCAGCTGGCGCACGTAGTAGTCGACCCCCTCGGCGTCGGACCAGCCGAGGAAGAGGTCGGTGGCCGCTTGCATCCGGTGCTGACCCTCGACCACCCGTCTCGCCTGCGTGCCCGGCCCCCTGCGGCGTCCGGGACGCGGCACGGCCGCTCCCGCCTGGGCGGGCGCCGACTCGTCGGCCTCCTTCACTTGCAGCAGCAGCGGCTGTTCGGTCTCGTCCAGCAGCAGGGCGATGAAGCAGCGGGTGCCCACGCTGCCGACCCCCACGACCTTCAGGGCGAAGTCCACCGCCTCGAAGCGTCCGACCAGGGCGCGCCGGGCGTCGTCGAGGGCGGCCAGATAGCCCGAACGCACCTCCTCGAGCAGCTTCCCGTGTTTGTCCACCCCTTCGTGCGACACCAGTGGCGGGTGGTCGACGATACGCGGGCTTCCGTTCGGAGCGAGCTCGGTCAGCTTGGGCAGCGCGCTCGCCGAGGTGCGGTGGCGCGCGGCGCGCAGCTCGGCTTGGACCGCGGGCTTCGCCGCGGCATCGGCAGAGGCGATGAGCCGCCCGGCGGTCTCGGCGTCCACCCGGGCGTACCACAGGTCGAGCTCGCTCATGGTGGCGTACTCCGCCATGTGAGTCCGGTAGGCGGCGGCGGCCGCACGGGCGGCCCCCTGCTGGTCCGACGGCGGACGGCCGGCATCCCGGGCCACCACCGCCGCGCTGGCGCACAGCCGCTTCACGTCCCACTCCCACGGCCCGGCGTCGGTCTCGTCGAAGTCGTTGACGTCGAACAGCAGCACCCGTTCCGGAGATGCGAACAGGCCGAAGTTGGCCATGTGGGCGTCGCCGCAGATCTGGACGGTGAAGCCCGCGTCGGGGGTGGTGGCGAGGTCGTGGGCCATGACCAGTGCCGCCCCGCGCAGGAAGGCGAAGGGGCTCTCGATCATCCGCCCGATGCGCACCGGCACCAAGGCGGGGAGACGGCTCTTGTTCTGCGCCTCGATGATCGCCACCGGGTCGGGCCGGTTGGGCAACGGCTCCCAGCCGGCGTGGTCGGACCGCGGCACGACGTGACGTCGGTGGCGGCCGTCCGCCAGCTCCTCGCTGCGTGCCTCGGTGACCATGGCTCCCCCGGATGACGCCCTTGGCGTCACCATCCCGGCGGCACATGATGGTCGATGGGAACCGAGGGGGCCATACCCCCCAGGCACCGGGGTCAGGCGGGGGTAGCCTCGGTGGCCTCCACCTCGAGCTCGATGCGGATGCGCTTGCTCACCACCACGCCCCCGGTCTCGACGGCGGCGTTCCAGCTGAGGCCCCATTCCTCGCGGTCGATCTCGGTGGAGGCGGTGAAGCCGATGGCGTTGGTTCCCCACGGGGTGGGCGAGGCGCCGGCGAACTCGACACTCAGCACCACCGGCTTGGTCACGCCGTGCAGCGTGAGGTCTCCGGTCACCTTCCAGTTGGCCGCGCTTTCGTGCTCGACTTTCGTGCTGCGAAATTGCAGTGTCGGGTAGGTCTCCACGTCGAAGAAGTCGGCGCTGCGCAGGTGGTTGTCACGGTTGGACTCACCGGTCGAGACGCTCGAGGCGTCGATGGTCACCTCGACGTGCGACTGCTGCGGAACCTCCGCGATGGTGACCGTGCCCTCGAAGGCGTCGAAGCGCCCGCGTACCTTGCTCACCATCAGGTGGCGGGCCACGAACTCCACGGTGCTGTGGGCCTTGTCGATGGCGTAGCTCCCGGGCCGGGGCACCGCGGTCCCTTCATAGGGCCGGATGAGCGCTTGGGGTTCGGTCACGGTCATGGTGTGGGCCTCCTCGGATCTCCTGCGTGGTGGAGAATGTTTGTGTCGACAAGCTTTGTCGAACAACCTTTGCCGAGTCAACCATTTTTCCCCCAAATCCATTTCCGCTTCTCAGGGTTCAGGGCAAGTACCTGGTCAAAAGCGCTTTCCGCCCCTGCATCGGCGGCCACTCCCGGGCTGCCGGCGGGCCGAAGGCCAGCCCGACCGGCCGGATCAGGCGCTGGCGCCGGCGACCACGCGCAGGACACCGCCGGCGACGCCGGTGTCGAGGAGCCTGCCCGCCGGCGACTGTCCCCCACGGCCGAAGCAGTCAATCAGCTCCTCGCTCTTGAGGGGCCGGGAGAAGAGGTATCCCTGGGCGAAGTCACAGCCCAGCCGGTGCAGCTCGGCCGCCTGGCGCTCGGTCTCCACCCCTTCGGCGATGACCTCGAGGCCCAGCGCGTGGGCCAGACCCACCACGGCGCCGACGATCTCCGGACCACCGGCGTCGACCAGGCCGGCCACGAAGCGCTTGTCGATCTTGAGCACGTCGAGGGGGAACCGCTGCAGATATCCGAGCGAGGAGTAGCCGGTTCCGAAGTCGTCGATGGCCAGCGACACCCCGAGCTCCTTCAGGGCATGCAGCACCCGCAGCACGGAGCGAGCGTCGTGCATGAGCGCGCTCTCGGTGATCTCCAAGGTGAGGCGGTCCGCCTCCACCCCGCTTCTGGCCAAGGCGCGTTCCACCACAGCCACCACGTCGGGATGCTCGATCTGGCGCGGGGACAGGTTGACCTCCACCGCTGCACCCGGTCCCGACCATGCTCCGCAGCGCCACGTCGCCACCTGCCGACAGGCCTCCTCGAGCACCCAGGTCCCGATGGGAATGATGAGCCCGCTCTCCTCGGCCACCGGGATGAAACGATCGGGACACACCAGGCCGTGCTGAGGATGGTCCCATCGCAGCAACACCTCGCTCGAGACCACGCGGGAGTCCTCCAGGCTCACCACCGGCTGGTACAGCAGCTCGAGCTCTCCCCGCTCGAGGGCCCGATGCAAGGCGTGCTCGGTGTTCATACGGTCGAGCACGTGCACCCGCAGGGCGTCGCCGAAGACCTCCACCCGGCCACCACCCCGGCGCTTGGCTTGGTACATCGCCGCGTCGGCGTTGGAAAGCAGCCTGGTGGGCTCGTCCGCGCCGCCCCGCTTCGTCGAAGCCACGCCGACGCTGGCGCTCACGAAGATCTCCTCGCCGGCGATGCTGAGGGGGATGCCCAGAGCTTCGAGCGCCCGCTCGGAGAACTCGAGCGCGTCCTTCTCGGCGTCGGGACCGTGGAACAGGGCGAGGAACTCGTCCCCACCCAAGCGGGCCACCAGCTCAGGGGTCGCCGCCGCTGCGGGGCGGTCCGCCTCGGCCACGGCGACCAGCCGGGTGGCCACTGCCACCAGCAGCTCGTCGCCGACCTCGTGGCCGAGCGCCTCGTTCACCGCCTTGAACCGGTCGAGATCGAGCACCAGGGCCGCTACCGACCCCGGTGCCCGGCGCGACGTAGCCAATGCATAGGCCAGCCGGTAGGTGAACAGCGTGCGGTTGGGCAGTCCGGTGAGCGCGTCGTGCAGGTAGGCGTGAGCCAGCGCCGCTTCCGCAGTTCCCTCGTCGTCCACCTCCTGCACGAAGCCCCCGATCCGCAGGTCGTCCCCGGCGCCGAGGACGTAGCTCGTCACCGTCACGTGCAGCTCGTGACCTTCGCGATGGGTGAACCACAGCCGCCGCGGTGACGTCCGCTCGGCGCCGCCGTCTCGACGGACCTGACGCAAGGCGTCGGCCATCTTCTCTACGTATCGGGCAGGAACGAGGAAGGCTCCGATCGGGCGCCCGATCACTTCCTCACGTGACCACCCGAACAGCAGCTCGGCCTGCCGGTTCCACTCGGTGACCACCCCGGCCCCGTCGGTCTCCACAAAGGCGTCGCGGGCCAGGTCCAACAGGGCCCGGAACCGCTCGGTGGAGAAATTCTCCGCCTCGTACCCGGACAGCCACCATGGGGGGAGGTCGTGACCGGCCGTCTGCCGGCTGCTGCGCCCCTGCGAAACGAGCACGATGCGGTGACTCACGAACCTCGCTCCCATCCCCGTTCAGGCTGGACGCCGTGTTGTGGCCAGGGGTGGTCCGTGCTCACGCGGCCCCCCCGAAGCCATCCGCCGTGAGAGAGATGACGGTAAATCTTGTGGCCAAAGTGGTCAATGGGGCGAGTGTGAAAACCACGGTTCGCGCTCGAAACGGCTACGCAAAGAGGCAGTGGAGCCTCTCGGCGCCCCCCGCCTACGGTGCACCAAGCGATGGTCGAGGTCACCGGCATCCTCCAGAAGGCGGCATGGGATCGTGACGTGCTGCCCCCGGTGGAGAAGGTGCGTCCAGGGCTGTGGTCCATCCCGGTGCCCATCCCGGACAATCCCCTGCGGTACGTCCTGGTCTACGCCTTGGAGCTCGACTCCGGGGTGGCCATCGTCGATGCCGGGTGGAACACCGAGGACGCCTTCGCCGCGCTCTGCAGTGGGCTAGAGGAAGCAGGCGGCTCGCTGGCCGACGTCCGTGCCGTGCTCGTCACCCACATCCATCCCGATCACTACGGGCTGGCCGGGCGGGTCCGTGCAGAGTCGGGTGCCTGGATCGGGCTGCACCCCGACGACGCCCAGATGCTGAAGGCCCGCTACATCGAGACCGACGACCTGCTGGCGCACATGCGGGTGTTCCTGGAGGATGCCGGCGTCCCGCCCCTCAAGCTGCCCGATCTCAACATGGCGTCGATGATGATCCGGTCCCAGGTGATGATGGCGGAGCCCGACGTGCTGTTCGAAGACGGCCGCAACGTCGACATCCCCGGGTGGGACCTGACCACGGTGTGGACGCCCGGCCACTCACCGGGCCATGTCTGCTTCTACAGCCAACAGCAGCAGCTGCTGCTCTCGGGCGATCACGTCCTGCCGCGCATCACGCCCAACATCGGCGTGCACACGCAGCAGTTCCCCAATCCCCTGGGCGAGTACCTGGAATCGCTCCTCAAGGTGCAGAACCTTCAGGTGGACGAGGTTTTGCCCGCCCATGAGTATCGCTTCGCCGATCTCGGCGCCCGGCTGGACGAGATCATCGTGCACCACGCGGAGCGTCTGACGGAGATCGAAGGGCTCCTGCACGCCACCCCCGGCCTCACCGCCTGGGAGCTTTCGGTTGGGCTCACGTGGTCGCGCCCGTGGCACGAAATCGCCGACTTCATGCAGCGCGCCGCGGTGGGCGAGACGGTGGCGCACATCGTGCTGCTCGAGAACCACCAGCGCGTGCGGCGCCAGGGGTCGATGCCCAGCCGCTTCTACCTGATGGCCGACGACTGACGCGGCGAGCCCTCGAGCGCCTCGGCCAGCTGCACGAACTCGCCGGGGGTGTGGACGGGCACGTGCTGACGTAGCTCGAGCAGGTTCCGGTCGGCCGACACCAGCGCGGCGCGGGTGGCGGCGGCCAGGATCACGAGGTAGGCGGCATCCGGCCGGCGACCTTGGGCGACGGGCACACCGGCCGGGTCGTCGTGGATACGCGCATCGCTGCGCAACAGGTCGAGGAGCTCGACGGTCTCGTCGATGGTGATCCGCGACCGCAGCGCCGGTCGGTTCAAGGTGGCATCGAGCTCTACCAGCCATCTGGGACAGACAACCAGGTCGAACGCTCCGCTCATCCACAGGCGCAGCACGGCGGCCGACTGTTCGCCCGGGGCGAGCAGTCCGGCCACCACCACTCCGGGATCGACGACGGCGAGCACTCAGCCCCGGGGGTCCTGGACCGAACGCCCGCCTCGTTGGGCCTCCACCACCAGCTGGGCCGCCTGACCCTCGTCGAGGTCGCTGCGCGACCACAATCCCTGGAGAAGGTCGAGACCCAGGTGGCGACGAATGGCCTCCTCGATGACCTGGCTCTCGCCCTTTCCCGTCCGGGCTGCCCGTACCTTCACCGCCCGCAGGACCTCCGGGTCGAGGGTAACCGTCGTTCGAGTTTTCGCCATAAAAACATCATAACATTTTCATGTTTTGATGCGGTAGCCAGGCAGAAAGTCCCTTTCCCTGGTCGTAGGCCTGATACGCGAGCTTTGGGCTGGCGCTGCGTTAGCTTGGTTCACAGAAGGTCACTGTGCGTGAGGTCGCAGCAATGCGGCGTGAGCCAGGGGGACACGAATCGTGGCGGGGCTAATGCGGGCAGTACATGGTCTGATCGAATGGGGGCGGGGACTCCGGACGCGGCTCTCCGATGGTGGTCACCGAGCGTCACGCATCGGCGCCGCTGTGATGTCGGCCGGCGGGGTGCTGCTGGTCGCACTGGCGCTCGGTGGGATCGCCGGGGCGTCGGCCTGCACCGGCAGTTCGGGACAGCGGACAGGCCCGCCGGTCGGCACCGAGACGACCGTGCCGGTGCACGTGACGGGCACATGGAAGCCGCCACAGCAGCCACCGCCGCAGCAATGCGCTGGCTCCGGTAACGGCGGAGGGTCCTGGGGCGCGAAGCGCAGCAGCAACAGTGGCTCCTGGGGCAGCGGTACCAGCAGCAGCGGCGGCACGTCGTGCACTCCCCCGACTCCCCCGCCCACAACCACACCGTCACAGAGCTGGATCACCGGGCACATCTACCTGTGCTCGAACGGGGCGCCCACCACCAGCGAAGTGAGCGGTGGCACATTGTCGGTGGCGACCGGGCCCGGCGCCACGATCATCGGGCCGACGGCGAACCCCCTCCAGCCTGCCGCCGTCGGCGCCGGGAACTACCTCATGTCGGCCACCGCCCCCGCCGGTTACGCCTTCGTGGCGTGCGGCGGCTCCGACACCATCGCCAGTCCGCCCACATCGGCCACCTCGCAGGTGACCGTGCCCAAGTGCCACACCGGCACCGGGCTCTTCTACGTGACGGCAGCGAGCGCGCCGAGTTCCGTCTCGCTCAGCGTCACCAAGACCAACGACGCCGACGGATCGGGCACCTACGCCCAGACCGAGACGGCC
>DATHCF010000026.1:0-10993 GCA_035319705.1 Acidimicrobiales bacterium
GTTGGCGATGGCCCAGCCCACGCCGGCGATGACGGTGGCCAGGTCGGTCTGGCCGCTGGCCCCGGCCGCCTTGATGGCGACGAGCCCGGCACCCGGCGCCTCCCCCATGTACTGCCCGTTCGACGAGGCGCCGTCCCCGGCAACCAGCCCGGCGTCGAAGGTGCCGTGACCGTACTGGTCGTCGAAGGGATTGCCGCCGCCGGTCAGGTCGACACCTCCCACGAGCCGCCCGGCCAGGTCCGGCACCGGGTCGATGCCGGTGTCCAACACGGCCACGTTCACCCCTGCGCCGGTGTCCCCCTGGGCCCAGAGGGCGGTGGCCTGCGTCTGCTCGGGGAAGACGGCGGACGGCGTGTGCGGCGGGTCGGTGTACGGCGCCTGCTGCACCGACACGCTGACGTCGGGGGTGACCACCACACCGCTCAGAAGGCCGAGCGCGCTCACCTGGGCCGAGTCGAGGTCGGTCAGCACGGCATTCGCGGCCGGCAGCGACTCGACGACCGCGCCGCCGACCGTTGCCACGGCGCTCGTGGCTGCCGAAGACCCGACGGCGCCGAGCACGCCGACGACGTAGGGGGCCGTCGCGACTCCGGCCGAGGCCGCCGTCGCCAGCCAGGGGGCCAAGAGCAGCCCGGCGGCGATCGCCGTCGCCGATACGAGAGTTCGGCCGCCCGCCTCCGGACGCCGCATCCACCTCTTCACGCCCTTCACGCCGCCCCCGCCGGCCAGGCGCGCACGCCTCTGCGAAGCGAGTCCCGTCGCCATGCCGACCACCCCCATTTGCCGCCCACCCGTTTACCGCTCAGAGGGATCATAAGAGCGCTTATCGTGAGGTCAGGGGGTTGCAAGCGGCGTCCGCCGATTACCACGGTCCGTACCAACCCACGATCGGACTGTGCGACACAGTTGGACCACTATGCGCGCGAGGATTGAGCCGGGGATGGCCGCGCGGAAGCTTCCCGGGCGGTCGTGCGCCGACCCCTCAGCGGCCCTGGCGTAGCCGGCGCAGCCCTTCCGCCAGGGCACCGGCGATGAGGGTGTCGTTGTCCCGCGAGATGAAGCGGTGCACCCGCTTCTCGAGCAGCGCCCGCATCACGGGGTTGAAGGCCTCATACGTCTCGCTGAAGTGCACCCGGGTGGAGCCGTCTCCGAGGTCCTCGAGGCGGGTCCGACCCTCCGCCCTGCTCCACAGCGGCTTCCCCACGGCGTCGTATTTCCACGACTCGTACGGCTTCACCTGCGTGAGCCACTCCCAGGAGTGACCCACCCCGCCGCTCAGCAGATAGCGCGGCACCCGGAAGGTGCAATGCCGCACCAGTCCCTCGCCCAAGGCGTCGCCGGGATGGAGGATCTCGACGTGCACGCCACCCGGCCCGCTCCCCGCGGGCCGCGGCCCGCGGTACCAGAAGAGCGACCACAGCTCCTCGGGTTTCCCCTCGACGACCACCGAGAACTCGTGACGCTGCATCGGCGACCGGCCCTACCAGCCCGCTCCGTAGCGTTCGCGGTGGGCCTTCGAGGACACGGGTTGGCGTCGTGGCGGGCCGAGTGGACGAGCGGGGTAGCCGATGGGGATGGCCGACAGCGGCCGGACCTCCTCGGGAAGCCCGAGCAGCTCGGCCAGCTCCGTGGCGAAGGCGAGGGGCAAAGTGGTGAGTGCGCTACCGAGGCCGAGGGCGGTGGCGGCCAGAAGCAGGTTCTGCACGGCGGGGAACACCGACGCCTCGAGCACGCGCCGGTTGGCCAGCCTTGTGTCGCCGCACACCACCACCATCACCGGTGCAGCGGCAAAGCCGCCCGCCACCCCGCGGTCCACGTCTGCCAGCAGGCCCTCGCCCAGCCGCGACAGCGAGTACTGCCGGCCACCACCTTCCCAGGCGCGCCGGGTGAGCTCTGAGATGGCAGCCCGCCGACCGCCGTCGCGCACCACCACGAACACCCACGGCTGGCTGTTCTCGGCACTCGGGGCGAAGGTGGCGGCCTCGAGCAGCGCTTCGACGACGTCCTCCTGCACCGGCTCGGGGCTGAAACGGCGGCAGGCGCGTTGCGAACGCACCACCTCGAAGAACTCGGCCACGTCGCCGTGTCAGACCGGGGGGCGGGCGCGCGCCACTATGCCGGCGAAGTCCAGTCCCGGCGGCAGGGTGCCGAAGGCCTGGCCCCCGTCACCGCCGAGGCGCGAGGCGCAGAAGGCGTCGGACAGCGCCGGCGGCGCGTAGCGGACGACGAGCGATCCCTGCAGGGCGAGTGCCATGGCCTCGCCGAGCCGCCGGGCGCCCCCCTCGAGATCGGCGCCCGAGACGAGGTCCTTCTGGAGGCGGGCCACGTGCTCGTCGAGGCGCCGGTCGGTGCCGGCGGCTTCGGCCACCTCGTCGAAGAAGGCGTCGACCACCGACGGGTCCTTTGCCGCAGCGCGCAGAACGTCGAGGACGTTGACGTTTCCCGATCCCTCCCATATCGAGTTGACCGGCGCCTCGCGCAGCATCCGGGGCATGATCGACTCCTCCACGTACCCGTTGCCCCCGAGGCATTCGAGCGCTTCTGCGACCATCGGCGGAGTCCGCTTACACACCCAGTACTTGCCCACCGCCGTGCCGATGCGGCGAATGTGCGCCTCGTGCTCGTCGGCCCCGGCGCGGTCGGCTGCTCCGGCCAGCCGCATCATGAGCAGCGTGGCCGCTTCTGATTCCACCGCTAGATCGGCGAGCACGTTGGCCATGAGGGGCTGGTCCTGCAGCAGGCGGCCGAAGGCGTAGCGGTGGGCGGCGTGATGCGTCGCCTGGGCGACGGCCTGGCGCATGAGCGCGGCCGATCCGATGATGCAGTCGAGGCGGGTGCAGTTGACCATGTCGACGATGGTGCGCACCCCCCGGCCCTCCTCCCCCACCAGAAAGGCGAAGGCCTCGTCCAGCTCGATCTCCGACGAGGCGTTGGAGCGGTTGCCGAGCTTGTCCTTGAGTCGGGCGACGTGCATGGCGTTGCGTGACCCGTCGGCCAGCACCCGTGGCATGAGGAAGCACGACAGCCCGCCCGGCGCCTGGGCCAGGACCAGAAAGGCGTCGGACATGGGCGCCGAGCAGAACCACTTGTGCCCCGTCAACCGGTAGACCGCCCCGGGACCGCCTGCGCCGGTGGGGCTGGCCACGGTGATGTTGGCGCGGACGTCCGAGCCGCCCTGGCGCTCGGTCATGGCCATGCCGATGAGCACGCCCTGTTTGTCGTGTACCGGACGCAGCACCGGGTCGTAGACACGCGAGCCGGCACGCCGCTCCCAGATCTCGGCCAGCTCGGGCTGGTGCCGCAACGTCGGCACCGAGGCGTAGGTCATCGACACCGGGCATCCGTGGCCGCTCTCCACCTGCGACCACACGAAGAACGCCGCGGCTCGGGCCACGTGCGCACGGGGCCGGTCGTCGACCCACGCGGCCCCGTGCAGGCCGTGACCGACGGCGAAGGCCAGCAGCTGGTGCCACGAAGGGTGGAAGTCCACCTCGTCGACACGGTTGCCGTAGCGGTCGAAGGCGCGCAGCGAAGGTGGATTGGCGTTGGCGGTGAACCCCCATTCGATGCACTCGGGGCTGCCGGCTCGGCGCCCCACCTCGTGCAGCTCGTCGCCGGCCCAGCCGGCTCCCTCGCGCTGAAGGGCTTGGCACAGGGCCACATCGGCGCCGAAGACGTCGTAGCCCTGCAGCGGCGGCGCCTGGTTGAGGACGTCGTGGATGGGCGAGGTGCGCTCGATCATGGCAGGCGGAACACGCACATAGAGGCTCGGGAACCGACGGTACACCCGCTGCCGGGAGGTTTCGACGGGCCGACGGCTATCCTCCGCGGCGATGTCCGATCTGTTCTCGATCAGCGGGAAGACGGCGCTGGTGACCGGGGGGTCGAGAGGCATCGGCCGCATGATCGCCGCCGGCTACGTCGAGGCGGGGGCCAAGGTCTACATCTCCTCGCGCAAGGGCGACGACTGCCGGCGAACGGCCCAGGAGCTGTCGGCCAAGGGCATCTGCATCGCCCTGCCCGCCGACCTCTCCACCGAGGAGGGGTGCCACTCGCTGGCCGATCAGCTGAGCGGCGCCGAAAAGCGGCTGCACATCCTGGTGAACAACGCCGGCAACACCTGGGGCACGCCGCTGGAGGAGTTCGACGACAGCGCCTGGGACCGGGTGCTATCGCTCAACGTGAAAGGTGTCTTCCACCTGACCAAGTTCCTGCTGCCGCTGCTCGAGGCGGCCGGGTCGCCGGAGGACCCGGCCCGGGTCGTCAACATCGGCTCCATCGACGGCCTGCACGCGCCCATGCTCGAGACCTACTCGTACTCGGCCTCCAAAGCCGCCGTCCACCAGCTCACCCGCCACCTGGCCCGCCGTCTGGCCCCGCGCATCACCGTCAACGCCGTGGCGCCGGGGCCCTTCGAGTCGAAGATGATGGCGGCCACCTTGGAGGCCTTCGGCCGGCAGATCGCCGAAAGCGCCCCCATGAAGCGCATCGGCCGGCCCGAGGACATGGCCGGCATAGCCATCTTCCTCGCCTCCCCTGCCGCTTCCTACATCACCGGCGCCGTCGTTCCGGTGGACGGAGGGATCGCCACATGCGGGTGAGCACCATGCTCGACTACTCCCAGGGCATCAAGCAGTCGGCCGACCACGTCGCCGAGCTGGAGCACGCCGGACTGGACATCGTGTGGGTGGCCGAGGCCTACGGTCTCGACGCACCGAGTCAGATGGGCTACATCGCGGCCAGGACCAGCCGCGTGCAGATCGGCTCGGCCATCCTTCCCGTGTATTCGCGCACCCCGGCCCTGCTGGCACAGACCGCGGCGGGCCTCGACGCCCTGAGCGAGGGCCGCTTCATCCTCGGACTCGGCGCCTCGGGGCCCCAGGTGATCGAGGGCTGGCACGGCGTGGCCTACACCCAGCCGCTCGAACGCACCCGGGAGATCATCGAGATCTGCCGCAAGGTGTGGCGCAGAGAGGTGCTCACCAACGACGGCATCTACACCATCCCGCTTCCGCCCGAAAAGGGCACGGGCCTGGGCAAGCCCCTCAAGCTGATCAACCATCCGCGGCGCGCCGAGATCCCCATCTGGGTGGCGGCTATGGGCCCGAAGAACGTGGCCATGGCGGCAGAGGTGGCCGACGGCTGGTTCCCGTTTCTGTTCGTCCCCGAAAAGGCCAAAGAGGTGTGGGGCGATGCTTTGGCAGAGGGAACGGCCAGGCGATCGCCGGAGCTCGGTCCCCTCGACGTCGCCGCCGGCGGGGTGCTCGCCATCGGCGACGGCCTCGAGCACCTGCGGGAGCTGGGCCGGCCCATGGCGGCGCTCTACATCGGCGGCATGGGCGCCAGAGGGCGGAACTTCTACAACACGCTGGCCCGGCGATACGGCTACGACAAAGAGGCCGAGGCCATCCAGGAGCTGTACCTCTCCGGCAAGAAGGAGGAGGCTGCCGCGGCGGTGCCTGCCGAGCTGTTGGAGAAGTCGTCGCTCGTCGGCCCGCCCGGCTACATCCGAGAACGCGTCGCCGCCCTGCGCGAGGCGGGGGTCAGCGTGCTGAACGTGATCCCCATCGGGCCCGACGCCCTCGAGTCCATAAGCCGCCTGAAGGAGTGGGTGAGCTGACCGCCCCAAACCGCCGCTGGGTGCTGGCCGGGCGTCCGCGGGGAATGGTCGACGAGCAGACCGTCCGCCTCGACACCGGCGAAAGGCCCGAGCCGGACACCGGCCAGGCGCTGGCCGCGGTGAGGTGGCTGTCCATCGACCCCACCATCCGCACCTGGATGGACGACCGCCCCGGGTACATGCCGCCCATCGGCCTCGGCGAAGTGGTGCGCGGAGCCGGCATCGCCGAGGTCACCGACAGCCGTAGCGACCGGTACGCGGTGGGCGATCTCCTCTACGGCATGACCGGCTGGCAGGAATGGGTCCTCGCCGGACCAGGCGAGCAGTCCATGCAGGTGCTTCCGGCGGGCATCGAGCCCGGCGCGGCGCTCAACGTGCTCGGGGTCAACGGCATGACCGCCTGGTTCGGGCTGCTCGAGGTCGGGGCCATGCAGGCCGGGGACTGCGTGGTGGTCTCCGCCGCGGCGGGGGCCACCGGTTCGCTGGTGGGACAGATAGCCAGGCTGAAGGGAGCCGGGCGGGTGGTGGGCATCGCCGGCGGGCCCGAGAAGTGCGCGTGGGTCACCGACACCCTCGGCTTCGACGCCGCGGTCGACTACCGCGCCGACGGCCTGGCGGCGGCCTTGCGCCGGCAGTGCGCGCAGGGAATCGATCTCTACTTCGACAACGTGGGCGGCGCCATCCTCGACGTCTGCCTGGGCCAGCTCGCCATGCGAGGCAGGGTGGTGCTGTGCGGCGCCATCTCGCTCTACAACGCCACCGAGCCCCAGCCGGGGCCGGCCAACCTCGTGAACCTCATCCCGAGGCGGGGCCGCATGGAGGGGTTCATCATCCTCGACTACCGCGATCGGTTCCTCCCCGCCCAGATGGAGCTCGCCGCGTGGATGGCCGATGGACGGATCGTGCACGCCGAACACGTGGTGCACGGCCTCGCGCGCGCCCCCGAGGCGCTCAACATGCTGTTCAGCGGAGCCAACACCGGCAAGGTCGTCGTCGAGCTGTAGGTCGAGCTGTGGGTCGAGCTTCAGGCGGCCCCCGCGCCGGCGCCGTCGAACCAGTCCCACCGTCCTGGCACGATCGTCTCGAAGGGGCCGGCCAGCACCACTCGCTGCTCGTCGCCCGGGCTGCGCGCCAACAGCGGACCGAGCTGCGCGGCAGCCGCCGTCGGATCACCGTCGAGGAAGCACACCGTGACCCGGTGTTCCCCCGGGTGCCACCGTTCCCCTGCCAGCTCCGGCGCCGAGGAGAACCGCCAAACGCCGGCCACCGGCGCCACCCGGAGCAGCGCCTCGTCTTCGGGACCCTCTGTGGCCGGGGCACTGTGCCCGGGTGTCGCCGCCCGCACGACGACGTAGACGCCGGTGCCGGGACGGAACGGCACCGCCGCCGCCGACACGAGCACGCGCCGGGCGGCAACGGCGGAGTCGACGGCGAAGGGCCCCGACAGGTGCGACCGGCGGGGGCCGAAGAAGCGGTCCTCGGCGCGAAGCCGCGCGGCCAGGGCGGCGAAGTCCGAGAGCGTCTGCTCGAGCGGCTCGGTCATGAGATAGACCGTCACGTACTGCACGGCGTCGAGCGGTGGCCGGTCGACGGCCCGGGCGCGCCGGCACGCCGGTGTCGAAACCCACCGCTGGCCGAAGACGATGCCGGGCAGGGGGAGCTGCTCGGGAAGGTGGTCCAGCTGGTGCCACTCGTTGTAGGCCCGATGCGCCGCAGGATCGGTGACCTCGGTGAAGGAGAAGAAGCCTGCGGTGACCTTGCCGGCCGGGGACGAGACATCGTGTTCCACCGCCGCACACTTCAGCACGCGGCGCGCCGCCGGCTAGGCGAAGACCTTCACGCACCCCTTGCCGGCGTGCTTGGCCCGGTACATCGCCGCGTCGGCCTTGCGCAGCAGCTGCTCGGCCGAGTCGTCCCCCTCCTCCTCGAGGGCCAGACCGACACTGGCCCCCGCCGCCACGTCGAAGCCCTCGACCCGCATGGGCCTCGAGAAGCAGGACAGCACGCGCTGGGCCACCGAAGCGGCCTCCGGAACGCCACCGGTGTGCTCGAGGAGCACGGCGAACTCGTCGCCGCCGAGACGGGCCACGGTGTCGCCACCGCGGACGACCTTCTCGAGGCGGTCGGCCACCTCCATGAGCACCTTGTCGCCCGCCCCGTGGCCGAAGCGGTCGTTCACCTGCTTGAAGTCGTCGAGGTCCAGGTACAACACCGCCACGCTGGGTCCGTGCCGGCGACGCTGGGCGAGAGCATGGGAAAGGCGGTCGATGAACCGCGTGCGGTTGGCCAGCCCGGTGAGGGCGTCGTGCTGGGCCCGGTGGGTGGCGAGACCCAGGGCCTCGTGCAGCTCGTCCACGGTCCGTGCGTCGGTCACGGCCAGGCTGGCCAGTTCGGCGAAGGTGAGCAGCAGCTCGCGCTCGGAGGTCCGATAGGTACGGCCGTCGCTGAGCGAGCCGACGACCAGACAGCCGATCACCTCCTGGCCGTCGCGAATCGGGGTGGCCATGGTCGCCGTCAGTCCCACCCGCTCGGCGCGCGGATCGGCCCCGGGATGCGCGGGGTAGTCCTCCAGCACGGTCAAGCGGTTGTCGGCCACCGCTCGGCCCACCACCCCCTGCCCCACGCGCAGGCGCGCCTTTTCGAGCAGCGGCGCCAGCGCCTCACCGTGCACCGAAGCCGCCACCAGCGTGCCCGGTTCGGACGCATCGATCAGGTACACGCTCGACAGGGGATCACCGAGCAGCTCGCCGGCGGCCGTGGTGATGGCGTCGAACACCTCGGCGATCGGCACGCGCAGTGCGATGGCACGCTGGATGGCCGACAGGCGCTCGAGCAGACTCTGGCGCTCGCGAAGGGCTCGCACCCTGCGCATGTTGCCGACGCTCAGCGACAGCACGGTGGCCATGGCCCGGAGCAGGCCGTCCTCGTCCTCGGAGAACCGGTCGCTCTGCCGGGCGACCACGAACGTCCACTGCGCCCCCTCGAGCGCCACCGGAACCTGCAGGGTGTGAAAGCGCCCGGAACCGGCCACCTGCAGCGGCTCGTGGTGACGCACGCACTCGAGGACGTCCTCCAGCGGGAAGCGTCCCGCCGGGAACCCGACACTGGCGGCCACCGTCTCGCCGTTGAGCAGGACGCCCACCTCCGCCTCGAAGGTCTCGGCCGCCAGCTCGACGGCTCGGAGCACGGCGGCCTGCTCCTCCTCGCAGGAGCTGACGGCAGCCAGATAGCGGACCAGCTGCTGTGCGGTCCCCGCAGCGGCCCAGCGGCTCACCACCGGCCCCCGTGTCGGCGCGCCCACTGCCCTCGGCTCACCGAATACCCCCCGGTCCGATGTGCCACCGCCGCCCTCGGCGTTCTTTTCACCACAGAGTAAAACAATTTCGGGCCGTCCGTGCTGCTTTCCCGCTTCCGGCCGCGGAGGGCGACGGCCTCGCCCGCGTCCCCCCGGCGCTGCCCCAGGGGATGTGGCCGCCTGGCTAGCGCCCCCGGCACGGCCCAGACTCGGGACATGGAGCGGCCCGGTCGGCGGCGATGGGCACGGCGCTCCCCGTGGGCGCTCGGCGGGATCGTCGTTCTCGCCATCCTGCCGGCATGCGGGAGCGCTGCTCCCTCGGCCCATCGGCTGAAGCGCCACGCCCCGGCCACGACCACCACGCTCCCCGCGCCGGCCACCACCGTCGGCTCGCCGGCCACCGCCGCCGCCGCTCCCACCACCACGCTGCCGCCCACCGCCTGGTGGACCACCTACGGGGGCAGCACGGCGCGCCTGTCGGCCGATACCACCGAAGCGGTGCTCACCAGCCCGCCGGCGCAGGCGTGGACGTCCCCCACCCTCGACGGCGCCGTGTACGGCGAGCCGCTCATCTTCGACGGCCAGGTGCTGGTGGCCACCGAGAACGACACCGTCTACGCGCTGTCGGCGGCCAACGGGACGATCGAGTGGTCGGACCACCTGGGCACACCGGTGCCGTCGGGGGACCTGCCCTGCGGGGACATCTCCCCGACCGTGGGCATCACCTCGACGATGGTCGTCGACACCTCGAACGACACCCTGTACGCCTCGGCGGCCACGTGGAACGGCTCGGCGGCGGCGCACAGCCTGTTCGCCATCTCGTTGGCCTCCCACGCGCTGTCGTGGAGCCGTGACCTCGACCAGCCGGGCTGGACCGCCGCCGACCAGCTCCAGCGCGCCGGCCTGGCCCTCGACGACGGCGACGTGCTCGTGTCGTTCGGCGGAAACTACGGCGACTGCGGCAGCTACCACGGATGGGTGATCGGCGTGCCCGAGACCGGCAGCGGGACCCTGCTGCACTACCAGGTGCCGACGGCCAACCAGGGTGCCATCTGGGCGCCGCCCGGGCCCACCGTCGACACCGCCGGGGACGTGTTCGTGGCCACCGGCAACGGCAGCGCCGGTCCCGGACAGCCCTTCGACCACGGCGACGCCGTCATCGAGCTGTCGCCCGCCTTGGCCGAGTTGCAGTACTGGGCACCGTCGGACTGGGCCACCTTGAACGAGGAGGACCTCGACCTCGGCTCCACCTCCCCGGTGCTGCTCGGGAACGGCGAGCTGTTCGAAGTGGGCAAAGGCGGCACCGGTTACCTGCTCGACAGCGCCTCGCTCGGCGGGGTGGGCGGGCCGGCGCCGAGCATCGCGCTGTGCAACTCACGCGGCGCCACCGCCTACGACGCCGCGCTCTCCACGCTGTACGTGGTGTGCACGTCGGCCGGCACCATCGACGAGGTGGAGCTGGGAGCCGGCAACAGCCTCAGCCGAGGGTGGACGTGGACCCCGCCGGCCGCCGGCGCCAGCTCACCGACCCTGGCCCGCGGCGAGCTGTGGGTGGTGGACCAGTCGGACACCACGTTGTACGCCGTCGACCCCACATCGGGCACGACCCGCTGGTCACTGCCCCTCGACGTCGGCACCCCGCCACACTTCGCCGGCGTGAGCGCCGGCGACGGGCTGCTCGTGGTCGGAGGGGCGACGGCCGTGGAGGCCTTCCGGTGAACGCGAGCAGAATGGGCAAATGACCCCAAGCCCATCGGCAGACAACAGCTTCGGGACCCGGGCCACCCTGCGCGTGGGCGACCGGAGCCTGCAGATCCACCGGCTCGACGCGCTCGGCGACCGGTTCGACGTGGCGCGCCTGCCGTACTCGCTGAAGGTCCTTCTCGAGAACCTCCTGCGCCACGAGGACGGGCGGCACGTGCGCGCCGCCGACGTCGAATCGGTGGCCTCGTGGGCCGGGCGCGCCGGTGAGGATCTCTCCTCCGAGATCGCCTTCACCCCCGAGCGCGTGCTCATGCAGGACTTCACCGGCGTCCCGGCCGTGGTCGACCTGGCGGCCATGCGACAGGCGCTGGCGG
>DATHCF010000027.1:0-11426 GCA_035319705.1 Acidimicrobiales bacterium
GCGGCACCGGCGCCGTAGCGCTCCGGCGGGCCCGCCACAGTGCCTGGGTCACCATCCAGGTGGGTTGTGACAACTCGTGTGCCTTCTGCATCGTGCCCTCGGTGCGCGGCCCCGAGGTGAGCCGGCCCGTCGACGAGCTTCTGGGCGAGGTGGCCGCGCTGGCCGCTTCCGGCGTGTCCGAGGTGACGCTGCTCGGCCAGAACGTCAATTCCTATGGGCGCGACCTGACAAGACGCCGCCCCCTGTTCGGCGAGCTGCTGCGTCGAGTCGGCGCCGTCGACGGCATCCGGCGGGTGCGGTTCACGAGCCCCCATCCGAAGGACCTGCGCCCGGAGACCATGGCCGCCATGGCCGAGACCGCCTCGGTGTGCGAGCACCTGCACCTGCCGATCCAGTCGGGGAGCAACCGCGTGCTCAGCGCCATGCGCCGGGGGTACACCGCCGAGCGGTATCTCGAGCGCCTGGCCCGGGCGCGCGCCGCGGTGGACGACCTGGCCGTCACCACCGACGTCATCGTGGGCTTCCCCGGTGAGACCGAGGACGACTTCACCGCCACCCTGGAAGTGGCGGCCGAGGCGGCCTACGACAGCGCCTACACCTTCATCTTCTCCCCGCGGCCGGGCACCCGGGCGGCGGCCATGACCGATCGCTTCGTCGACAGTGACGTGGTGGCGGAGCGTTTCGAGCGCCTGCGGGTGGTGGTGGAGCGCTCGGCGCTGGCGCGACACCGTGCCCGGATCGGACGCGTGGAAGAGGTGCTGGTGGAAGGGCCGTCCAAACGCGACCGGGCGATGCACACCGGGCGCACCCGGCAGAACAAGCTCGTCCACTTCGCCCCCCGCCCCTGCGCCCCCCACGCCGCCGGCGACTACACGCCGGTGCGGGTGACCGCGGCTGCTCCGCACCACCTGCTGGGCGAGCTGGTGCAGCACGACTGAAGGCACGCCCACGCCGAGGGCGACGCGCCATGTGGCGCTGGTCGGGGTCACCGCCTCGGGCAAGTCACGCCTGGCCGCCGCCCTGGCCCGGGCTCGGCCCGAGGCGGAGCTGGTGTCGGTCGACTCCATGGCCGTCTACCGCCACATGGACATCGGCACGGCCAAGCCGTCGCCGGCCGAGCAGGCGGAGCTGCGCTACCACCTCCTGGACCTGGCCGATCCCGGACAGGAGTTCACCGTGGCCGAATTCCAGGCGGCCGCTCGCCTTGTCCTGGCCGGCATCGAGACGCGCCGGCACCGGGCGCTGCTGGTGGGCGGAACGGGCCTGTACCTGCGCGCCGTGGTCGACGACCTGGATCTGCCCGGCCGCTTTCCCGACGTGGCGGCCGAGCTCGAGCGGCAGGCCGCCGACCCGGGGGGCGTGACCGCGCTGCACGGGCGCCTGGCGCAGCTCGATCCGCTGGCCGCGGCGCGCATGATCCCCACCAACCGCCGGCGCGTGGTGCGGGCGCTCGAGGTGACGCTGGGCTCGGGCCGGCCCTTCTCCTCCTTCGGGCCCGGGCTCGGCGAGTACCGCCCGAGCGCCTTTGAGATGGTGGGCATCCCCTTCGACCCGGCGGCGACGGACTCGGCCATCGCCCGGCGGTTCGAGGACCTGATGGAGCGGGGCCTGCTGGAGGAGGTCCGCAGTCTCGCCCATCGTCCCGGTGGTCTGTCGCGCACCGCTCGCCAGGCGCTCGGCTACCGCGAGCTGCTCGGGCACCTGGAGCAGGGTGTGCCTCTCGATCAGGCGGTGGACGAGGCCGTCCGCCGGACACGGCTGTTCGCCCGTCGCCAGTGGGCCTGGTTCCGCCGCGACCCGCGTATCTGGTGGCTGGACCAGCGCCGCGACCTTCTCTCCCAGCTGCTCGAGCGATGGGACCAGGCGGAGCGACTGGCGCCGGCGGTGGGAGACTGAGGTCCGTGACCCGTAGCGGCCGGCTGCACCTGACCAAGCACCACGGCGCCGGCAACGACTTCCTGGTGCTCCTCGACCGAAGCGCCGAGCGGCCGCTCGGGGCGGTCGAGGCGGCGGTGCTGTGCGACCGCCACCGCGGCGTGGGCGCCGACGGCGTCATCCGGGCGATCCCCTCTCCAGGCGGCAGCGGGGCGGCGCTGTGCATGGAGCTGACCAACGCCGACGGATCGGTGGCGGAGATGAGCGGCAACGGCATCCGCTGTCTGGTGCAGGCGGCGGTCGGCGCCGGATGGGTGTCTCCAGGGGTGGTCGAGGTCGACACCCTGGCCGGGCGGCGCCGCGTCGACTACCGGCCCGGGGCCGCCCCGGCAGAGGGGTTCGCCACGGTGGACATGGGCGAGGTGACGGTCCTCGGCGAGGTGCCGCTCGATCTTCCGCCCGCGGCGCAGGCGGCCATGCGCCTGTCGGTGGGAAATCCGCATCTGGTGCTGCTGTTCGGACAGCCGGTGGACGACGAGCTGGTGGCCGGCGCCGGCAGACGGCTCGAGGGTTCGGTCGATGGCGGGACCAACGTGGAGTTCCTGTGGCCGCTCGGTGCCGGGTCGCCGGAGCTGGCCCTGCGGGTGTGGGAACGCGGCGTGGGCGAGACGCTCGCCTGTGGCACCGGGACCTGCGCGGCGGCCGCCGCCGCCCGGCGTTGGGGACTGGGCGAGCGGCGTCTGCGCGTGCACAACCCCGGCGGCGTGCTCGAGGTCGAGCTGACCGACGACGGTGTGCTGCTCGGCGGTCCGACCGTGCAGGTGGCCGCCGTGGAGGTGGACGAAGAGGTGCTCGCCTCGTTGGTCGCAGCCGAGCCGGCCACCACGGGCAGGGAGCTCGCTGTGGCGCAGGCGCAGCAGATGGTCGACGAGGTGGCCGCCGGACGGTGATCTGCCCGTGACCCTCATCGAACGCCGTTTCCGCGAGCGCATCGTGCTCGTGGGCGTGGTGTTCCCCTGGACGTCGATGCACATCGTGGAGTCCGACCTCGACGAGCTGGCCCTGCTGGTCGACACCGCCGGCGCCGACGTGGTGGCCCGGGTCGTCCAGCGCCGCGACCGCCCCGACCCCGCCACCTTCGTGGGCCGGGGCAAGGCCGAGGAGCTGCACGTGCTGTCGGAGTCGGTGGACGCCGACACGGTGGTGTTCGACGACGAGCTCAGCCCGGCACAGCAGCGCAACCTGGAGAAGATCCTCGGGCGCACGGCCATCGACCGTACGGCAGTGATCCTCGACATCTTCGCCCAGAACGCCCGCAGCCAACAGGGAAAGGCACAGGTGGAGCTGGCCCTGTTGCGCTACCGGCTGCCACGCCTTCGCGGCCGCGGCCACACGCTGTCACAGCAGGCCGGTGGCATCGGCACCCGGGGTCCCGGCGAGACGCAGCTCGAGGTGGACCGCCGCAGGCTGCTGCGGCGGATGAGCCGGCTGGAGGCCGACCTGCGGACCTTGAGCAGCACCCAGCGAACCCAGCGCCGAGGCCGTGAGCGCTCGCGCCAGCGCACGGTGTCGCTCGTCGGCTACACCAACGCCGGCAAGTCGACGCTGCTCAACCATCTGACCGGCGCCGGTGTGATGGTGGAGAACCGCTTGTTCTCCACCTTGGACCCCCGCACGCGCCGCCTGTCGCTGCCGGGCGGCGAGGTGGTGCTCGTCACCGACACCGTCGGCTTCGTGCGCAAGCTCCCGCACCAGCTGGTCGAGGCCTTCCGGTCCACCCTGGAGGAGGTACGCCAAGCCGATCTGCTGCTGCACGTGGTGGACGGCTCGGCCGCCGATCCCGAAGCGCAGATCGAGGCCGTGCGCACCGTGCTGGCCGAGATCGAGGCCGATCAGGTGCCGGAACTTCTCTGCATCAACAAGGCCGACGCCGAGCCGGCCGGCGCGCGGCGGCTGGCCGAACGCCACCCGGGATCGGTGGTGGTCTCGGCCCGCACCGGCGAAGGCACCGACCAGCTCCTCGAGGCGCTCGGCGCCAGCCTGCGCAGCGCGGATCGGGTGGTGCGGCTGCGGGTGCCCTTCGAGCGCGGGGACGTGCTCGCCGCCGTGCACCGAGAGGGCGAGGTGGTGGAGGAGGTCCACGGCGAGGGCGCCACCATGGTGGAGGTGGTGCTCGACGCCGTGGGCCGGGCCCGCTTCTCGGAGTTCGTGGCGTCGTGAGCATGGCGCACGCCGAAGGCTTCCGGCCGCCGCCGTACCCGTACGAGCGGTTGCGAGCCCTGGCCCAGGTGGCCGCCGATTCTCCCGGCGGGTTGGTGGACTTGTCGGTGGGGACCCCCGGTGACCCGCCGCCGCCCGAGGTGGTGGCCGCGCTGTCCACCTCCGGCACCGCCAGGGGCTACCCCTCGTCCCCGGGATCGCCCGTTTTCCGACAGGCGGCCGCCGGCTACTTGCGTCGCCGCTTCGGCGTGGAGGTCGAAGCGCAACAGGTGGCGGCCTGTGTGGGCACCAAGGAGCTGGTCGCCTCCATTGCCTGGTACCTGCGGCTGCGCGCGCCGGGACGTGACACGGTCATCGGCCCGGCGCTCGCTTATCCCACCTACGCCATGGGAGCGACCCTGGCCGGCTGTCGCTACCTCGGCGTGCACGGCGCCGAGGACGGGACCCTGGACCTCGAACAGGTGTCGGACGACGACACCGCACGGGCGGTGCTCCTCTGGGTGAACAGCCCCGCCAATCCCTCCGGGGCCGTCCATCCGCTCGGCCCGGTGGTGGACTGGGCGCGCCGGCGACAGGTGGTGGTGTGCTCCGACGAGTGCTACGCCGAGTTCACCTGGGGCAGCGATCCCGCCTCGGTGCTGCAGCACGCCTCGCAGAACGTGCTGTCGGTGCAGTCGCTGTCCAAGCGCTCGAATTTGGCCGGTGTGCGCGCCGGCTTCTACGCCGGGGACCCTGAGCTCGTCCGGTACCTGGCCGAGGTGCGCACCCACGCCGGGCTGATGGTGCCGGGACCGGTGCAGGCGGCCGCCGTGGTGGCCCTGGGAGACGACCGTCACGTGGAGCTGCAGCGTCGCCGCTACCGGGGTCGTCTCGAGCGCGCCGTGGCGGCCTTCGGCGCCGCCGGCCTCGACACCGCCGTGCCCGCCGGCGGCTTCTACCTGTGGGTGCGGGCGCCGGGTTGGGCGCTGGAGCAGGGCCGGGCGGAAGGACGTGACGGTGCCTGGGTGCTGGCCGACACCATGGCCCGGGTGACCGGCATCCTGGTCAGCCCGGGCGAGTTCTACGGCGAGGACGGCGCCGGTTTCGTCCGCGTGGCCATGGTCGCCCCCGACGAGCGGCTGCAGCCGGCGCTCGACCGCCTGGCCGCCTCCGGCGAGCGCCTGGCGCAGACGGCGCGCGAGATGCCGGTTGCCGGCCGAGCGGGCCGGTAGGGTCCCCGGCCATGGCCGACCTGCAGGCGCGCGTCGAGGAGCTGTGGCAGCGCTCCGGTGAGCTCGCCGCCGGTGACGGCGAGGCGTTGTCGGTGGTGAACGAGGCGATCGACCTGCTCGACCGGGGCGAGGCACGCGTGGCCGAGCTCGGCCCCGACGGGCAGGTGGTGGTCCACCAGTGGCTCAAGTACGCCATTTTGCTGCTGTTCCGGCTGCGCGAGATGCAGACGGTCGAGCTCGGCCCCTTCGAGTACCACGACAAGCTGCCGCTCAAGGGTGGCTTCGCCGCCGCCGGGGTGCGCGTGCTTCCCGGTGCGTCCGCCCGCTGGGGATCGTTCCTCGACCGGGGCGTGATCCTCATGCCCAGCTACGTGAACATCGGGGCGCGGGTGGGGGCCGACACCATGGTCGACACCTGGGCCACGGTGGGATCCTGCGCGCAGATCGGCGCCCGGGTGCACCTTTCGGGCGGTGTCGGCATCGGCGGGGTGCTCGAGCCGCCGGGTGCCGTGCCGGTCGTGGTGGGCGACGACTGCACAATCGGCAGCCGCTGCATGATCACCCAAGGGGCGCGCGTCGGTGAGGGAACGGTGCTCGGCGAAGGTGTGGTGCTGAACCCGGGCATCCCGGTCGTCGACGCCCACAGCGGCGAGGAGCTCGGCCGGGGAGTGGTGCCTGCGTGGTGCGTGGCGGTGAGCGCCAGCCGCCGCCGCCGGTACCCGGGCGGCGAGTTCTTCCTCCCCTGTGTGCTCGTCATCAAGCACCTCCAGCCCGGTCGCCGCCACGACAAGGCCGTGCTCGAGTCGGTGCTGCGCGACCACGGCGCCTCCTGAGCCGCCGCCGCCGGGATCGTCACCTCGAGCCCGTCGTGTCCGAGCTCCTGGCGCTGGCCGCCGCGCTGGTCGACATCCCCTCGGTCAGCCGCCACGAATCGGCGCTGGCCGACCGGGTGGAAGCCGACGCCAGAGCGCATGCGCACCTTCAGGTGGAGCGCATCGGCGACAGCGTGGTGGCCCGCACCACGGCCGGACGGCCGAGGCGGCTGCTTCTGGCCGGGCACCTCGACACGGTGCCGCCGTTCACGCACTCCGGCGCCAGCGTCGACGGCGACAGGCTGTCGGGACTCGGTGCGGTCGACATGAAAGGTGGTCTGTCGGTACTGCTGTCGTTGCTCGGGCCGTCGGCCGATTCGGCGCCGGATGTCACCTTCATCTTCTATGCGTGCGAGGAGATCGAGCGCGACGCCGACGCGCTGCTGTCGCTGGCCCGCACGCGCTGCGAGCTGTTGGCTGCCGACGCCGCCGTGCTGGCCGAGCCCACCGGGGGAGTGGTGGAAGCCGGGTGCCAGGGCACCATGCGGGCCGTGCTGCATCTCGCCGGACATCGCGCCCACACGGCGCGCCCGTGGCGGGGCGTGAACGCGGTGCACCGCCTCGAGGAAGCACTGCAGGTGCTCGGGGCGTACCACTCACGGGAGGTGGTCCTCGACGGCTGCCGTTACGGCGAGCAGCTCCAAGCGGTGCGCGTCGAGGGGGGGCTGGCCGGCAACGTGGTGCCCGACCGCGCCGCGCTGACGGTGAATTACCGCTTCGCCCCCGACCGCGACCTGTCACAGGCCGAGGCCGAGCTCTCCCGCATGTTCGCGGGGGCGCTCGACCCCGATGCCGGGGACCGCATGGAGGTGGTGGACGCCGCCGCCGGGGCGATGCCGGCGCTCGGCCATCCGCTTCTGTCCCGTCTGGTCGAGGCGTCGGGAGCCCCACCGCGGGCCAAGCTGGGCTGGACCGACGTGGCCACCTTGGCCGAGGCCGGGGTGCCGGCGGCCAACTTCGGACCGGGCGACCCGGAGCTGGCGCACACCCCCGACGAGCAGGTGACGGCTGGAGAGCTCGAACATGCCCGCGCCGTGCTGGCAGCCGTGCTGGGGCTCTGAGCCTGCCGGGTGGACACCGGTCGGGGCGCCTCGCGTCTCCATCTCCACTGTCACACCCGCCCGATAGCTTTGAAGTGTGACCGGCCCCGACTGGACGATCCTTGGGACCATGCTGGGCGGCTTTCTCGTCCTGGTAGGAGCGCTGTTCAACCAAACGGCGCGCCTCGACACCCGGATCGACCACCAGACGGCCCGCATTGACAACCAGACGGCCCGTGTCGACCACCAGACGGCCCGTATCGACGACTTGGCCGCCCGGACCGAGGTGCAGATGTCAGGAGTGCGCGAGGCCATCGACCGTCAAGGCACCGAGTTGCGCCGGGCCATCGACGCGCAAGGTGCCCAGCTGCGGCAGGCCATCGACAACCAGACCGCCCGAATCGACGCGCAGACGGTCCGCATCGACGCCCTGAACGCCCGCATCGACGCCCATCTCGAGGACCACACCCGATCCGCCTGAGGAGGTCAGCATGGCCATCAACGTTGGAGACCAAGCTCCCGACTTCGACCTGCCCGCGTCGACCGGGGAGAAGGTCAAGCTGTCGGAGCTGAGGGGCAAGCAGAACGTGGTGCTGGTGTTCTACCCGTTCACCTTCACCGGCGTGTGCCGCGGCGAGCTGTGCGAGCTACGCGACGACATCGCTTCGTTCGAGACGGCCGGAGTCCAGGTGCTGGCCTGCTCGTGCGACTCGGTGCACTCCCAGCGGCGCTGGGCGGAGGAGGAGGGGTTCAACTTCCCTGTGCTCTCCGACTTCTGGCCGCACGGGGCGGCGTCGAAGGCCTATGACGTCTTCAACGAGCAGCTGGGTTGTGCCAGCCGTTCCACCTTCGTGATCGACACGCAGGGCACGGTGGTGGCCACCTTCGCCTCGGCCGACCTGCGCACCCCTCGGGACAAGGCCGAGTACGAAAAGGCGCTCGCCCAGCTGGGCGGGTAGCCGCCGTCAGCCTCGGCCGCCCCCGCCGCCGTAGCCCCCGCCCGAACCCTGTCCACCGTTCGGGCCGCCGCGCCCCGAGGCCCCGCCCTGGCTGCCGCCCGAGCCCTGCGAGCCCCAGCCGGACCCTGCCGAGCCGCCGCCGTAACCACCGGAAGCCCCGCCACCGGGCGAGTCACCGCCGCCGTAGCCGCCCGGGCCGGTCCGGGCGTCCGGGGAGGTGCCGGGGCCGCCTCCATGGCCGTCGAAGCTGCCCCCCGAAGGAGCGCTGTTCTGCTTACCGGAACCGTTCCACCCTGACGGCCCGCCGTGGGCGGCCGTGGTGTCGCCCGGCTGGCCGCTGTTCGACGGCGAGAACGGGCCCCCTCCTGCCGGCCACGTGAAGGACTGCGGGACCACCGGGCAGGTGGAGGGCGCCGAGGCCCAGGCCTGGAGGTACCAGGCGTTCACGGCCGGAGTGGGAAGGACGTGGACGAACAGCGCGTCCAGGTCCGTGCCGTCGGGGTCGACGTTGCCGAAGGCGACCACGTGCTCGCCGTCGGCCAGTGTGCCGAGCGAGGTTCCCGTGGGCGAGTACTGCGCGCCGGCGACGTCGATGGTGCGCCAGAACCCCTGGTGGTCGGAGATCACGAAGGACGAGCTGCCGGTCGAGACCACGGTGCCGTCGAGCTGGTCGAGGACGACGAACACGAAGGCGGCCGTCGGAACCGACGCCCCGCGCACGAGCACCACCGCCACGTGTTCGCCTGCCACGACTGCGCTGGGCGGAGAGGTGGCGCCGGGCTCGGAGTACTTGGTGCTCGAGTTCGCCACCACGGCCTGGCTCGTCCCGTTCGGCTCGTCGAGCGTGAAGCCGCCGGTACCGGGCGCCGGCGAAGCGGCCACCACACCGGTGAGCACGCCGTGGTTCGGCGTGAAGGGCGGCGTCGCGTCGGTCGCCGGCCGCACCTGGATGACCAGCGCGTCCAGCGAGACGTGGTCGGGGTCGACGGTGCCGAAGGCGTTGACCCAGTCGCCGGAGGCGAGCGTGGACCCCGCCGGGAGTTCGGTGGTGGCGCCCGACACGTCGATGGTCCGCAGGAATCCCTGCTGGTCGGTCACCACGAGCGGCGAGACGGTGTCGACCGTGCCGGAGATCGAGGCCAACAGGATCGTCACCGAACGCGCCGTCAGCGCGGAGGTGTTCGGCTGCAGTGTGACGATCACCTTCTCACCCGGCTGCACGCCGGTTGGTGCGGAGCCGGTTGCGGGCTGGTAGGAGTAGATGGTGGACGAAGGGGTGGCAATGACCTGGGGAGTGCTGCACCCGGGGATGTCGAGGGTGAAGCTGCCGGTGGTGGGTGCCGGCGTGGCGGCCACCGTGCCTTTGACCGGGGCGCTCCAGAAGGGCCTCGGCGCGGCGAAAGGCCTGGCCGCGGCGGTGCCGGCGGAGAGGCCGATCACACCGACCACCAGGGCCAGGGCGGCCAGTGAGGCACCGGCACACCGTGTCGATCGGCTCGTCGATCGCCGCTCAGCGCTGGAACGTGACATGGCAGGTCCTCCCTGTGGACTGTCCCCGTTCCATTCATCGCCCACCGCTGCCGGGCGTTACACCGGCGGCCGGCCCGTGGTCGAAACATTGTGACGTTCGCGCTCGTCGGGCGAAGAACCCGGTGTGGGACGGACCCCGGCGAGTCCGACCTGATCGCCGCCGCACGCTCGGGAGACGAGGATGCCTGGGAAGAGCTCTATGTACGCGTCTACCCCCGGCTCTTCGCCTATCTCGCCAAACGCCTGGGCCGATCCGAAGCCGAGGACGCGGTGAACGAGACCATGACCAGAGCAGTGGCCGGGCTCAGCCGGTACCGGCCGGGTCCGGCCGGCTTCGAGGGCTGGCTGTTCGGGATCGCCCGCCACGTCTCGCTCGATCACCAGCGGCGCACTGCCCGCCGGCCACGCCATGCACCGGCGCTCGTCCCCGACCCCCCCGTGGACGGCGGGTTGGGCGACGGGCTCGAGCTGGCCGCCGACCATCTCCAGGTCCGGCGGGCCTATGAGGCGCTGAGCCCGGCCGACCGCGAGGTGCTCGACCTGCGCGTGGTGGCCGGCCTCAGCGTCGAGCAGACCGCCGCCGCCCTGAGCCGACGGCCGGGCGCCGTGCGCACCGCGCAGTCGCGGGCGCTCGCCCGGCTGCGCACGCTGATGGAGCGCGTCGATGACTGATCGACCTGTCTCGACGCTGTCGGACGACGACCTGCTCGAGCTCCTGGCCGAGGCCTGGGCCCCCGCCGCGCTCGACCCGTCGCCGGTGTCGGTCACCGAAGTTCGGCTGGCCTTCATCCGCGCCACCGAGCTCGGCACCCGGGCGCATCGGCGTCGCCTTGTGCCGCGCCCGCTGCGGGGCCGGGGCTGGAGCTGGAGGGCCCGTCTGGCCGTGGCCGGAGCGGCCATCGGCGTCGTGGTGGCCGGCGCCGGGACCGCCTTTGCCGCCGGTGCCCCGGTGCCGTCACCGGTGCGGCAGTTGGCCTACGACATCGGCCTGCCGGTCACCCCACCCGCCGTCGTCCAGGTGCAGTCCGACGCCCGCTCGGTGCGCGCCGATCTGGCTGCCGGATCGGCTGCCGGAGCCGGCGCCACCGCTCAGGATGCGGGCGCACTGGCCCGGGCGCTTCGCCAGCTCTCCCCGGCCGAGCGCGCCTCGGTGACGTGGTCGCAGCGCGTGCTGTCGCGGGCCTGTCGCCTGCTGTCGGCCGAGCAGACCAGCACGTCGCCGACTTCCTCCGCAGCCGCCGCGACCTGCCAAGGCTTCGGTCCGTCGTATCCGGCCGGCGGTGGCCGAGGCACGGCGCCCCAGCAGAACGGAGGCGCAGGCCCGTACGGGGTACCGGGAAGCACCGGGACGAGCGGCCGGGGTGCAGGAGGCCCGCAGCCGGGCAGCGGCGCACCCGGGGGGAGCCAGCCCGGACGTGGCGGGAGCGGGAACGGCGGTCCCGGTGCGAGCGCGGGGTCAGGTGGACAAGCCGGCTCCGGGGCGCCTGGGGACGGACCGGGCGGCCAGTCGGACCCCGCCGGTCGTTAGCTCCGGCACTCCTCAGGCCGCCCTGGTCAGGCCGGCCCTGGTCAGGCGGGCCCTGGTCAGGCCGGCATGGCGCCGTCGATGCCCGCGGCCGGTGCCGGCTGCGGCCGGCCGGCTTCCAGCCACTGCCGGGTATGGCGGTAGGCGGCCCCGGCCAGCTCGGCGCTGCGCCGGTACTCGAAGGGGCCGGGAGC
>DATHCF010000028.1:0-2839 GCA_035319705.1 Acidimicrobiales bacterium
CAGCATCCAGCTGTCGCAGATGGGCCGGCGCCTCGGCACCGGCGGTGGCAGAGGAGGCATGGCACCCGGCCCGGCCATCTACGACGCCCTGTGGGGCAACACGCTGGTGGGGAGCTACGCCTTGGCCGCCCGCCGTCACATGCACCAGTACGGCACCACCCCGGAGCAGCTGGCGTCGGTGGCGGTGACCATGCGAGAGCACGCCGCGCACAACCCCATGGCCCAGTACCGCGATCCCATCACCGTCGACGACGTGCTGTCGTCACGTCTGGTCGCCGATCCGCTGCACAAGCTCGACTGCTGCGTGATCTCCGACGGTGGCGGTGCATGCGTGGTGACCACCGCCGAGCGTGCCGCCGATCTGGCCAAGGCACCGGTGTACGTGCTCGGCGCCGCCCATGCCACCACCCACCACATGAACCTGTCGGCCGACGCCGATCTCACGGTGAGCCCCGCCGCGCAGAGCGGGCCACTGGCCTTCGCCCGCGCCGGAATCGGGCCGGACGAGGTGGACGTGGCTCAGCTGTACGACTCGTTCACCATCACGGTGGTGCTGACGGTGGAGGATCTCGGCTTCTGCGCCAAGGGCGAAGGTGGAGCCTTCGTGGCCGACGGTGGGCTCGGCCTCGGCGGAAGGCTTCCGACCAACACCGACGGCGGCGGGCTGTCGGCCTGCCATCCCGGCATGCGCGGCATGTTCCTTATCGTCGAAGCCGTGCGCCAGCTGCGCGGCGAGGCCGGCGCCACGCAGGTCCCCGACGCCCGCATCGCCGTGGCCCACGGGACCGGCGGCATGCTGTCGACCGGCGCCACCCTGGTGCTCGGAAGCGAGGCGCCGTGAACCCGCTCGATTCCTCCGCCCCGCCAGGACCGGCGTCCAGCCGGCCCGGTGACATGCGACCGCTCGAGCCGGTCCCCGGTGAGCGGCCGCCCAAGCCGCGGCCCGCCCCGGTGCCAGAGCCCGAGGCAGCCGAGTACTGGGCGGCGGCGCGCCAGGGGAAGCTGCTTCTCCAGCGGTGTACCGGGTGCGGCCGGCACCAGCTCTACCCGCGCTCGATGTGCCTGGCCTGCCACGGCCCGGTGTCCTGGGTCGAAGCCAGCGGCCGGGGAACCGTCTACAGCTTCACCGTCATCCGCCAGAACCACTCGCGTCCGTTCCGCGACTGGATCCCCTACGTGGTCGCCCTGGTCGACCTGGACGAGGGGCCGCGCCTCATGACCAACGTGGTGGGCTGCGAACCCGACGAGGTACAGGTGGGGATGGCGGTGAAGGCGAGCCGATTCGACCTGGTGTCCGACGACGCCGGGTTGGTGCTGTTCGAGCCGGTGGCACAGTGAGCGCGTCGGGCGGACCGGCGCCGGCGCTGGTCGGCATCCTCTACGACTTTCCCCAGGCCGACGGCGGCAAGCTGTTCGAGGACGCCCTGCGCCTGGGGATGGAGGCTGCGCACCGCTCCTTCGACCGGCCCGTCGAGCTGCTGGCCGTGCACGCTCGGGGACTGCCATCAGGGAGCGCGCACGAGATCGGGCAGGGCTTCGAACAGCTGGCCGGCGCCGGTGTACTCGCCGTGGTCGGCCCGAGCATCTCCGACAACGCCCTGGTGGCGCAGCCGCTCACCGACGCCCACCAACTCCCCACAATCAACTACAGCGGTGGGGAGCGCACCCGCGGTGCCTACATGTTCCACTACCAGGTGGGCTCGCTGCAGGAAGAGCCGGTGGTGCTGGCCGCCCACCTGGCCCAACGCCGGCTGCAGACCGTGGCCCTGGCGCACGACCGCTCGGCCGTCGGCCGCGGCTACGCCGAGGCCTTCGTGGAGTCCTGTGCCCGCCACGGTATCGACGTGGTTTCCAGCGCAGCCCTGTCGCCGCTTTCTCAGGACGTGGCGTCGGTGATCGGGCGACTGCGAGCCGCCGAGCCGCAGTGCCTGTGCTATCTCGGACTCGGGGTGGCGGCACGTGCGCTCGCCCTGGCCGTGCTGGACGAGAAGTGGGACGTCCCCGTTGTGGCCAACTCGGCGCTCATGTTCGGGTACGCGCAGAAGGAGTGGCGCGCCGGCTGGGACGGCTGGACCTACGTCGACACGGTGTCGGACGCCAACCCGGTGCGCGCCGCGCTGAAGCAGTTGTCGAGCTACATCGCTGCCGGGCCGATCGGGGTGGCCGCCTACGACATGGGCCGCCTGCTGGGCGAAGCGTTCGAGCGGGCCGACCACCTCACCCGACAAGGCGTCCGCCAGGGTCTCGAATCGGTGAAGGCGCTACCGGCGGCCAGCGGGGCGCCGGGCACGGTGATGGGATTCGGCCCCTGGGACCGCGGCGCCCTGAAGGGTCCCTATCTGGTCCTGCGCAGCTGGCGGGACGGCAGGACCGTGGAGCTGCAACCGGAGTGAACACCCGGGACACCGGCCTCGGAACGTGCCTCTCGGACCCGCTCCCCTCGCAGTTGCCCTGATCGCCGTCCCGATCACACAGCCACGGTGTCAGTCCGATCTCTGGATGTAGATCTCGACGCGGGCGATACGACCGGACTCGTCGAGGTCGAATACCAGCGCTTCGGGGGTGACCACCGCTGCCCCGTCGATCTCGACGGTCTCCGACAGCTGGGCCACGGCCACCGATTCCACGTAGATCACCCGGTGGACCTTCATGTCGTAGCCCGCCAAGGTGGGCATGAGCGCGGACAGGAACTCCACGTACTCGCGGCGCGGCGTGTAGGTGTCGCCGAAGGGGCCCACCCGGACCACGTCCTCGGTCAGGCAGGCGGCCAGGTCCTCCCAGTCGTGGGCGACGACCGCCCGGAGGTACCGCTCCACCACGCCGGCCACGGCGGCCACGG
>DATHCF010000029.1:0-7030 GCA_035319705.1 Acidimicrobiales bacterium
ATCACCTCGTCGTCGGTCCACTTCTCGAGGTCGTAGCGGCCGCTGTCCCACACCTTCACGGCGCCGGCGCCGTACTCGCCCGAGGGGATCTCGCCTTCGAAGTCGATGTAGTCGAGCGGATGGTCCTCGGTGCGTTTGGCCAGGCGGTTGGTGTGCGGGTCCATGGGAAGGCCCTTGGGGACCGCCCACGAAGCGAGCACCCCGTTGCGCTCGAGGCGGAAGTCCCAGTGCAGGGCCCGGGCGTGATGCTCCTGCACCACGAATCGATCGCCGGTGGCGCTCGACTTCTTGCGGGCGCGGCTGCCGGTGGGCTCCGGAGTGCGGCCGGGTCGCCGCTTCGATCGGTAGGTGTCGAGCTCGGCCACCGCCGTCCATTCCTACCCGGCGTCCGCACCACCGGAGAACGCGATCGCTGCTCGTCGCCGCAGGAGCCGCGTCGTCCCTGGTGGAGGACGGGAGGGAGACCGGGGACGGCACCGGTGGGACTTGAGGCGGGTCCGCCCGGGCCCGGTGGGCTCCACAGCGATCACCGCTGCCACCGGGGATCCGGGCCGGACCAGCACCTCTAGGCACGCGGGCGGAGGGTGCGCGTTTCGTGCCCGCTTCGGTCTACCCCGGTGCTCGTGCCGAACCGTTCGGCCGACCCCAACTTCCTCACAAAGGGAAGGAGCGGTGCCGGGCTCAGCTGGCGGCGCGGTGCTCGCTTTCGGGGACGGTCTGGTGCAGCACCGGGTCGACGGACATCGAGCTGAAGGCGACGTGCGCGGCGCACAGGACGGCGGAGTTGTAGATGGACAGGCGGGTCCGGCACGAGGGATAGCCGCACACCCGGGTCCGGCCGAAGGTGCGGATCGATCGCCGGTACCCGATCAGGCGCTCTGCTTGAACCGTTTCCGACAGCTCTGGACGGTGCCGCTGAGGCATGGCGGTCGGGCCTCCTTTGCGGGTGTCCCACGACGACCCGCCGGGGCGGTCCTACCCGTTGCCGGCTGTGGGCAACCGGTTGCCTGCAGGTTGGCCCACGTCGTGTCCGACCGCCGGCGGGCTCACGCCGTGTCCGAGAGCTCCTGGGCCAGGCCGGTTCCCTCCACCGCCGGCGCACAGGCCTGGCGGAGGGTGTTCAGGCTGCGGGTGAGCAGGCGCGACACGTGCATCTGGCTGATGCCGATGCGCCCGGCGATCTCCGACTGGGTGAGACCGCCGACGAAGCGAAGCTTGAGGATCTCCTGGTCGCGCCCGGCCAGACGCTCGAGTTGTGGCAGCAGCACCGCCCGCCATTCGGCGTCGCCGAACCGTTCGTCCTCGACCCCCAGGCGCGTGGCCAGGGCCTTCTCGTCGGGCCCGGCGCTGTCCAAGGAGACGGAGCGGTAGGCCTGGCCGGCTTCGAGCGCCTCGATGACGTCGTCTTCCGACGCACCGGTCTCGGTTGCCAGCTCGGCGATGGTGGGCGAGCGGCCGAGCTCCTGTGACAGCTGCCCGATGGCCTGTCCCAGGTTCAGGTACAGCTCCTGGACCCGCCGCGGGGCGCGTATGGCCCAGCCCTTGTCGCGGAAGTGGCGCTTGAGCTCGCCCAGGATCGTCTTGGTGGCGTAGGTGGCGAACTCCACGCCCCGCTCGGGGTCGAAACGGTCGACCGCCTTGATGAGCCCGAGAGAGCTGACCTGGACGAGGTCGTCGTAGGGCTCGCCGCGATGGGTGAACCGCCGGGCCAGGTGCTCGGCCAGCCCGATGTGGGCTTCGATGAGCTTCGCCCGCAGCTCCTCGGCGCGGCTGTGGGCGAACTCCTCGAACATGGCCCGCAGCTCGCTGCGATCGTGGGTACCGGCGTTCACCTCGCGCACCTTCACGTCGCCTGACGGCCGACGGCGCGCCGCCGCATGCGGAGCCACACGCGCGGGCAGCCGTTGACCACATCCCGGCCGTGCTCGTCGACGAGTGCGTCGAGGATGCGCGTCGACAATTCGTTCTCCGGCTGGGCGACGGCGAGATCGCCACGGCGCGGCTCCTCGTCGCCGGGCTGATAGATCCCCACCACCTCCACGGCGTCGCCCGTCCAGCTGAACAGCAGCTGCAGACGGCCGGGGCTGCCGGCGTCACCGGTCATACCCAGCGCCAGCTCGTCGATGGCCAGCCGCAGGTCCTCGATCTGGTCGTAGCCGAAGTCGGCACGCGACGCGACCGCCGCCGCCGTCATGCGCACCAGGAACAGCAGCTCCGGCCGGGCCGGGAGCGTCAGCTCGACGCGGTCGCGATCCTGCAGGTCGTCGGGGGACACGGCCCAAGAGCTCATTGCGCCCGTACCGCGTCGTCGGCCGAGCTGTAGATCTCGAACACGTCGGTGAGCCCGGTGATCTCGAACACCTTGGTAATGCGCGGCTGGGTCACCACCAGGCGGAGGTCACCGCCGGCGCTGCGCAGGCGCTTGACCCCGCTCACCAGTACTCCGAGCGCGGTGGAGTCGACGAACGACACCTCCGAAAGGTCCACCACGGCCGTGGTGGTCCCACGTTCGGCCAGCGCCAGCAGCCGCTCACGCAGCTCGGGGGCGGTGGAGACGTCGACCTCGCCCTGGACCGCCAGCACCGGCACGCCTTGTCGGTCCGTCTCCGCCACGCCGAAGTTGATGTCGGTGTTCATTGCGCGCCCTCTCCCGAAGTCCTCGGTGGCCCCTGCCGGGCCAGCCCACCCGACCTGTGTTGCAATCCATAATGCCGTCCGTTAACCCCGGTCGCCCGCCGCGGACAGGCCGGGCCGAGTTTCGACAATTTGCCCACAAAGCCTGTTCCACAACCAGCGTTGTTGAGCACGGGTGGCCGGTCCGGTTAAACCCTCGCCATGTCCGTGCTCGAGGCCCTGGGGATCGCCGGTGCCGGATTGGCGGCGGGCACGGTCAACACCGTCGTCGGCTCGGGGTCGCTCATCACCTTCCCCACCCTGCTGGCCTTCGGCTACCCGGCGGTGCTGGCCAACGTGAGCAATACCGTGGGCCTGGTCCCCGGCTCGGCCAGCGGCGTACTGGCCTACCGGCCGGAGCTGGCCGGCCAGGGCCGGCGACTCGTCGTGCTCATGGTGGCGGCCGGCCTCGGAGCCCTCGCGGGGGCGGCGCTGCTGCTGCTTCTTCCCCACGACACCTTCCGCCGGGTCGTCCCGGCGCTCATCCTCCTGGCTGTGGTGCTGGTGGCCCTGCAGCCGTGGATCCAGCGCCGCCTGGCCGCCCACGCCGATCGCCGTCCGCACGGCGGAGGCTGGCTGTTCACGCTCATCGCGCTGATCTCGGTGTACGGCGGCTACTTCGGGGCCGCCCAGTCGGTCATCTACCTGGCCCTGCTGGGGTCCTTCCTGCGCGACGACACGCAGCGGCTGAACGCGGCCAAGAACGTGCTGGCGCTGACCAACGGCGTGGTGGCCGCCTTGGTGTTCGTGGCCTTCACCCATGTCTCATGGAGCGCGGCGGGGCTCTTGGCTGCCGGGGCCGTGGTGGGGGGACAGGTCGGAGGTTTCCTGGGGCGGCGGTTGCGGCCCACGCTGTTGCGCCTGGCCATCATCGCCGTGGGCATCGTGGCTGCGGTGGTCTTGCTGGTGTGACGGTGTGCAACCGGACGAGGAGGGCGAGAGGTGGACCTTCAACTGGGTGTGGTGACGCCGGTGGTGAACTTGAACCCGCGCTTCGACCCACCACCGTGGGAGCTCAGCGGCGGCATCGAGGAGGTCGTGGCGGTGGCGAGAGCCGCCGAGGATGCCGGCTACCGCTGGGTGTCGTGCTCGGAGCACGTGGCCATCCCCGCACAGGTGGCGGCCACACGCGGCGGGCGGTATTGGGACCCGCTCGCCACCCTGTCCTTCGTGGCGGGGCGCACGCAGTCGATTGGCCTGCTCACGTACGTTCTCGTCCTCGGCTACCACCATCCGCTGGAGGTGGTGAAGCGCTACGGCACGCTGGACGTGGCGAGCGGCGGGCGCGTGGTCCTCGGGCTCGGCGTGGGGACCCTGCGCCCCGAGTTCGACCTGCTCGGCGCGCCCTACGCCGGGCGTGGCGCTCGGGCCGACGACGCCATGCGGGCCATACGGGCCAGCTTCGGGCACCGGGCCCCGTCGTACGACGGCCCGCACTACGCCTTCGGGGACGTGATAGTGGACCCCTGCGGGCTGGAGCGGCCCGTCACCATGTGGGTGGGCGGGCGCACCCGCCGGTCGCTGCGCCGGGCCCTGGAGCTCGGCGACGGCTGGATCCCCTTCGGCCTGCCGTTACCCGCCCTGCGCGCACTGCTCGAGGACCCGGAGCTGGCCGAGCAGCGCAGGGCCAGGCCGGGCTTCGACGTGGTGCTCGCCCCCGAGCCGCCGCTGGACCCCACCGGGCAACCGGAAACGTGCGCCGAGGTGGTGCGGGCCTATGCGGCAGCCGGCAGCACCGCCCTCAACGTGCGCTTCGTGCACCGGTCGCTGTCGCACTACCTCGAGCAGCTCGAGGCCCTGGCCGGGTTGGTCCGCGCTCTCGAACTGGCCCGCTAGCCACAGCGACGACTAGCCGGGTCCCGCCGAAGCCGTGGCCTGGTCCGGCTCCGGGTCGCCGAGGGTCACGTCGACCCGCTCGTCTGTCGTGCGGCGCTGCTCGCCGGCGTAGGCGACGAGCATCTGGCGGTCAGCGGCGGTCAACGGCTGCGGCCAGGGAGCTGCCGTTGTCGGTGCCGTACTTCTTCACCACGCCGTAGACGAAGGCAGGCGGCCGTCGTCCCCGTTGCCAAGCGTCGACGCCGCGCACCATCGCCGGCAGGGACTGCTCACGGCCGGCTCTCGAGTAGCCGGCGGACTGCTTCGGGCAGCTTCTGGCGCAGTTCGAGTACGGGTGAGAAGAGATCGCCCGATCGTTCGACGCGCCCGAGCACCTCCTGGGGTGAGAAGACCAGCGCCTCTTTTCCGGCGCCCACCGCCTTCTCCACCTCGTCCCATGTGAGCGGGGTGGAGGCCGACGGCCGTTCCCGGGCCCGTAAGGAGTAGACGCTGACCGTCGTCTTGGCCCGGTCGTTCTGGCTCCAGTCGATGAAGACCTTGCCCGGCCGCTCCCCTCTGGACATGGTGGTCACCACCAAGGGGCGCATCTGCTTCTGCAGGATCAGGCCGATCGTGTGCGAGAGCGTCTTCGTCGTGTCGAATTCGACGTCGGTGTTGAACGGCACGTACACCTGCATACCCTTCAGCCCCGAGGTCTTCGCCACGCTCTCGAGTTCCAGGTCCTGCAGCAGCCGGCGCAGGTTGCATGCCACCTCGGCGCACTCGCCGATGGCCGCCGGCGCCCCCGGGTCCAGGTCGAAGACCATGGTGGTCGGGCGATCGGGATCGGCAGCCAGGGCCAGCGAAGGGTGCAGCTCCAGCGCGACCAGATTGGCCAGCCAGACCAGGGTGTCGGCGTCCTCCACCGAACAAGCCCGGTAGGAGGGGCCGGAGGAACGGGTCACCTCCACCTTCGCCACCCAGTCGGGAGCGTGCGCCGGACAGCGCTTCTCGAAGAACGACTCGCCGTTCACGCCGTCGGGGAAGCGGCGCAGGGTGAGGGCGCGCCCCTTCAGATGCGGGACCACCACCGGAGCGACGGCGCGGTAGTAGCCGACGACGTCGGCCTTGGTGAACCCGGCGGCCGGGTACAGCACCTTGTCCGGATTGTTGACGGGAAGGGCCCTGGCCACCCACCCTTCCTACCCCCAGCAGCGGCTTCGGGCGCCGCCCCTGGCAGCAGCGGCCGTGCCACCCCGGCAGGGACAGCAGGCTGCGGAAGGGTGCGACACGTGACCGGCGGGGTTGTCACCAGCCGATTCCTCCGCAGCCTGCTGTCCCGCCGTCTACGGGGGGCTGCGACGCCGACGCTCTCCACCGCTCGCCGACGTATCTCCGCGCCGGCGCATGTACCCGGGGTGAGGCCGTGCAAACGGATACCAGCCCAGGCCCCGTTCGCCCCGGCGTGTGCCGGAGGCACGACGCCGGGCTCGGGCGCGGCAAGATCGGACGATGCCGCCCGCCGCCGAGCCGTCGTGGGAGTCCGGTGACGGATCGTTGGGTGGCCGGTTACTGGTGGCCGCACCCCAGCTCGAGGATCCCAACTTCGCCCGGACGGTGGTGCTCGTCCTCGAGCACGACGAGCCGGGGGCGGTGGGGGTGGTGTTGAACAGGCCCCTGCAGGTGGAGGTGGGGGAGATCCTCGACCCCTGGGAGCAGCTCGCCGCCGAGGCCCCGCCGCCGGTGGTCTTCTCCGGCGGGCCCGTGTCGCCCGACGCGGTGATCGGCCTGGCCCAGCCCGTCGGTGGCGAACCGCCCGGCGAGTGGAAGTCGGTGGTGGGCGGGGTCGGGGTCGTCGACCTGTCGGTGTCCCCGGTCGACCAGCCGGTGGTGCTGCGGTCTGTGCGCCTGTTCTCCGGCTACGCGGGCTGGGGCCCTGGCCAGCTCGAGGGCGAGATCGCCGACGGGGGATGGTTCGTCATCGACGCCGTGGCCGGCGACGTGATGACAGACGACCCGCGGGCCTTGTGGCACGACGTCTTGCAGCGGCAGGGGGGGCGGCGGGCCATGTTGGCGAGCTATCCCCCCACCCCCTCGGTGAACTGACGCGCATCGCCTCTAACATGCGCCTCGATGGGCGTGGCTCCTCGGGAAGAGGCGGGTCGAGGCATGCCCCCGGTGCCGGCGGTCCGCGCCGCCACCGACGCCGATGTGCCGGCCATGGTCGAGGTGCTGGCCCGCGCCTTCGACGACGATCCGGTGGCGCGTTTCATGTTCCGCGGCGACAGGCGCCGTCGGCGCGGCTTGCCGCGCTTCTTCTCCATCCAGCTGCGCCACATGTACATGGCCGACGGCGAAGTGTGGACCACCGACGACCATGCCGGTGTGGCGCTGTGGGCCCCTCCCGGCAAGCCCGAGCCGGGCTGGCGAGACCTGTGGCACCTCTCTCCGCTCGTGCCGGACCTGCTCGGGCTGGGACGGGCCATTCCGGACGCAGGTCACCTCCTGGCCGAAGTGACGAGGCGCCGGCCCCGGCAGCCGC
>DATHCF010000030.1:0-3840 GCA_035319705.1 Acidimicrobiales bacterium
GGAGTTGTTGGACAACACCTGGGTCATCTACACGAGCGATCACGGCGAGATGGGCGGGAACCATGGACTCATGTCGAAGTGCGTCATGTACCAGCAGGCGGTGCGCGTGCCGCTGATCATGCGGCCACCAGCCGGGTGCCCGGCAAAAGTGGTGGACTGTCTGGTGGAGCACGTCGACGTACCGGCGACCGTACGCGACATCGCCGCCGCGCCGCCGGTCCCGGATGGCGAGGGCCACTCGCTGCTCGCAGACTTTTCGGGAGAAGCGCCTTCGCCCCGGCAAGTGGTGGTCAGCGAAAACTGGGGTTTTGCCGCCTTCGAAACCGACCGGTACAAGCTGGTGGTCGACGAAGACGCCCTCAGTCCTTGCCAGCTGTTCGATCTGGTCGAAGACCCGAGCGAGGATCACAACCTCGTCGCCGATCCGGAATCCAAAGCAGTCGTCGCACAACTCATGAACGACTACGTTCGGCCGTTCTTCCGCACACCTCCCGCCCGTCCCCACCCCAGCTTGTTCACGGGGCAACTCGAGGGGTGAGGTCTCGGCCGTCGCGGGTACATGACCTGGGAGCCGATCTCAGGAGGCCCCATGTCGAACCAGGACTGCTACCCCCCCGACCAGCAGTTCGGGGCACAGGCGGCTCGAGACCAGCAACGCGTCGACGAGTCCGAGGACAGCAACGTCCAGGAGCGGGTCGCTGCCCAGGTGGCCGCCAAAGAGCCGCGGGTAGGCAACAAGGCTGAGCCGCAAGATCGATGACGATCCGCAACGCCCGGGGCCTCACCGAGCCCACGCCTCCACAGCCGCCGCCCAAGCGCGAGTCGACCGGGCCCGTAGAGCCCGCTCGGGCCGGTCGAGGTGCCCGAACCCGGAGTGGTGGACGTGCCTGAGCCCGGCGTAGAGGAGATTCCCGAGCGCCGCCTGTGAGCGGCATTTCGCGGTGGTTCCCGCTCGGGGGACGACTCGAGAGCTCGGCCGGACGGGCAAGCTTACGGTCGACGATCCGGAGAACCGCGGTCTGAGGTGGTGACGACCGCGTCGTGCGCCGGCGCCGGGGTGGCCTTCACCGGCAACGAAGCGAAGGAACGGATCAGGTTGTACAGCCCTTCTTCTTGCACAGCGAACGGTGACCACGAAAGGCGTGTCGTGGTCTGGCTCAGAGGCCACACTCCGCTCACCTGCGCTTCCACCTCTGACAAAAAGCTCGGGGGGGAGGACTCGAACCCCCAATAACAGGGCCAGAACCTGCCGTGTTGCCGATTACACCACCCCCGAACGGGCGCGTGCCGCAGGTTAGCCGATAGCGCGCAGCACGGTGACCTGCTCATTGCGTGTTGGTGCTGTCCAACTCGTGCAGGTGGGAGTACCCCACGATGCGGCCCAGTGCCACGCCCAGAGTCTCCTTGGCGAAATAGGGGACCGCGGCCCAGCCGCGGATCGGCGAATTCGCAGCGGGAACCGGCCACGCCTGCAGTCCTACGTCGGTTGCGATCGCCAGTGACCGATCCTCATGAAAGCCGTCGGTGACGATGAGCACGCGGTCGAGGCCTCGATGGTGCAGCACGGCAGCTGCTTGGGACAGGTTGGACCACGAGTCGCTGCCGCCCACTTCGGTGACGGCGGCTGCCGGTACCCCGTGAGCGCTCAGCCAACGCTCGGAGGCCTCCGCCTCGGTGTAGGCGTCACCCTTCTCCTTGTAACCGGTCGCCACGACCACAGGCGCCAGCCGGCGCTGGAACAGCGATAGGGCGTCGCGCAAGCGGGCAGTGAGATCGGGAGAGGGCACGCCGTCGTACTGGGCGGCGCCCATGATCACGATGGCTTGGGCCGGCCTGGCGTCGGAGCGCCGGCTGGTCAGCCACACCTGCACAGCGGTCACAGCCAGGTACGCCACCACGCCGGCCAGGATCGCCAGCACCGAGCGCCACACCCACCGTCCCCACCGCCGGCCGGCCGCTCCGCCCTTCGTCATCCCCCGCTCCTCAGGGCGCAGGCGGTCCCAGGCGAGCCAGCGCCCGCTGCAGCCGGTCCAGCGCCCTTTGCCGGCCGAGCACTTCGAGCGACTCGAACAGCGGCGGCCCGACGCTGCGACCGGTGATGGCGACCCGCACGGGGGCCTGCGCCCGTGCCAGCTTCCGCCCGACCGACTCTGCCACCGCTGCCGTGGCCGCATGCAGGTCGTCGGCCTTCCATTCGACGTCAGCGAAAGCGGCGATGACACCGGACAGCACGGCGGCAGCCGCATCGGGGTCCTTGGTGGCCTCCGACCACGACCGTTCGTCTACGGCCGGCTCGTCGACGAACAGGAAGTCGACCATGCCGGGCACTTCTCCGAGCACGGCCACCCGCTCCTGGACCAGGGACGCCATCCTGGCGAAGACGGACGCGTCGAAGTGATCGGCCGGCCAGGGCGCCGAGGGTGGGGCAAGCCAAGGACCGGCGGCTTCGACGAACAGGTCGACCGGCATCGCCCGCAGATACTCGGCATTGATGTGCCGCATCTTCTTCACGTCGAAGAACGCCGGCGCGTGGTTGACGTCCTCCAGGCGGAACCGCTCGATCAGTTCCTCCAAGGAGATGATCTCGCGCCCTTCGGGATGGCTCCATCCGAGCAGCGCCAGGTAATTGCGCACGGCGGGCGCCAAGAACCCTTCGTCCCGGTAGTCCTCGACCGCCACCGGGTCCCGCCGCTTGGAGAGCTTCTGGCGTTTCTCGTTCACCAGCATGGGCAGGTGGGCGAAAGCCGGGAGTGGGACCTCGGGCGCCAACACCCTCCAGATGAGGATGGCCTTGGGCGTCGACGGCAGGAGGTCTTCCCCCCGGATCACGTGGCTGATGGCCATGTCGATGTCGTCCACCACGTTGGCCAGCACGAACAACGGCTGGCCGTTCGACTTGACCACCACAAAGTCCTCGATAGCGGAATGCGGGAAACGAACCTCGCCACGCACGATGTCGTCGACCACGGTGGTTCCCTCGTCGGGAACCCGGAAACGCAGGGCGTTGCCCCGGCGGCCGAGCCCCCGATCGCGGCAGTAGCCGTCGTAGCCGGGGGTGGCGTTGCCCTTGGTGCGTGCTTCGACCTCCTCCCGGGTGCAGTCACAGCCGTAGAGGGCGCCGGCGTCCCACAGCCGATCGACAGCCCGGGCGTGCTCCCCCGCACGTTCCGACTGCCGGTACGGCCCTTCGTCCGGCGCCAGGCCCAGCCAGTCCATGGCCGACAGGATCCCGTCCACCCATTCGTCGCGGTTGCGCTCGGTGTCGGTGTCCTCGATACGGAGGATGAAGGTGCCGCCGGTCTGCCGGGCGAAGAGCCAGTTGAACAGCGCGGTGCGGGCGCCGCCCACGTGGAAGTAACCGGTGGGCGACGGGGCGAAGCGGACCCGGGGAGGGACAGGGCCGCCCACGGCGGCTCCGGTCACCGGCTTTACTCGTCCTCGACGAGGGTGATGGCCCCGGTCGGGCAGTTGTTCGCCGCCATCCGCACCTTGTCCCACAGCTCGGGGGGAGGGTTCTCCTGCAGCACGTACATGAACCCGTCGTCGCGGACCTCGAAGACCTCGGGCACGATGCCCATGCACACGGCGTTCGACGCACACACGTCGTAGTCGATGACGATCTTCATGGAGCCCCAACCTCCGTGACCAGGTGCCACACCGGCAAGCGCCGGTGAGCAGCCCCGGACGACCGGGGCTGCACCGAGTGTAGTGCGCGGTGCCCCGGCGAAACCCTCACGGCTTGTCGGTCCCGAGCACCCACATGGAGAAGAATTGTGAGCCGCCGCCGTAGGCGTGACCCAACGCCCGTCGCACGCCGTCGACCTGATGCTCCCCCGCCTG
>DATHCF010000031.1:0-2131 GCA_035319705.1 Acidimicrobiales bacterium
GGGGATCAGCGCCGTCGAAGACGTGAGCTTCGACCTCCGTCAGGGTGAGGCCCTCGGCCTCATCGGCCCCAACGGCGCCGGCAAGACGACCGTCTTCGACCTCATCTCCGGGGTGCTCCCGACCGACGGAGGACGCATCGAACTCGGCGGAACAGACATCACCTCGTGGACATCGGACCGCCGGGCGCGCGCGGGGCTGGGCCGCTCCTTCCAGGATGCCCGGATCTTCCCTTCGCTCACCGTGGCCGAGAACATCGCCCTAGGACTCGAACGGCACGTCGAGGTGCGCGACTACCTGGCGTCGCTCCTCGACCTGCCTGCCATGCAGGAGTCGGAGGTACAAGTCCGCCAGCGGGTCGACGAGCTCATCGAGCTCATGGGACTCGGCAGCTATCGGGACAAGTTCGTGTCGGAGCTGTCCACCGGGGTGCGCCGCGTGGTCGACCTCTCCATGGTCCTGGCCCACGAGCCGAGCGTGCTCCTGCTCGACGAGCCCTCCTCCGGGATCGCCCAGCGCGAGACCGAGGCGCTCGGCGTCCTACTCAACAACATCCAACGGGAGATGCACTGCTCCATGCTGCTCATCGAGCACGACATCCCGCTCGTGTCGGGGGTGTGCGACGAGATCATCGCCATGGACCTCGGACTGGTGGTCACCCGGGGCCGGCCGTCGGAGGTCCTCTCCGACGAACGAGTCATCGCCTCGTATCTGGGCGAGGACATCCGCGTCGTCAACCGCTCTGGAGACGCCGGCTGATTCCCGACAAAGCCTGCCGCCGGCCACGGCCCCGAGGCTGCATCGGAAGCGAGGGCGGCGACGGCGGGAAGAGCTGTGACCGGAATCGGCCAACCATTCTTGTCTGCGATGCCAGGCGCTGTGCCCGGCTCTCGGCGGCGAGCCGGCCCTGGCGTCCTGTTGGTCGCTCGAGGTCTCAGCCGCCTAAGCAATCAGGGCGCGCCTCGGATCTCCTCGAGAGCCTTGCTGAGCGCGTAGGGGTCACCGTCCAACTCAAGAGGAGCGGGCAGGTCTCGGCGCAACGGAGCGTCGACCCGGCCCTCGGCGATCATTCGGTCGAGACTGGGCCCAATCACAGGAGGAGGTCCGAGCTCGGCGACAGGCCGGTTGTGGTCGGTGACGAGCAACCGTTCGCCCTTGGCGGCACGCGCCAAGTGCCGGCTGAGGTTCTGGCGTAGTTCGCTCACGCCGACGCGTTCAGACATGGGCAACGCCCCGCGGGAGACCCAGGCTCAGCCGCCGGTGGCCGAGCCGGCGTTGCCCGTAGGAGCGCCGGCTGAAGCGGGCGGCTGCAGCACGGTGACGGCCGAGATCTTCCACCCGGCCGAGGTGTCGGTGAGGCTGATCGCCACCTGCAGCACGTCCGACACCGGCGTGCTCAGCTTGTTGTTGGCATAGGTCTGGTCGACCTCGGCGTACACCGAGGCGGAGTCGTCGGTCAGGTTCTGGGTGGCCAGGTAGCGGATCTGCCCCTCCGAACTGGCCTGGGCGTTCTCGAGGCCCTGGATGGTGCTCGTGTCGAACAGCTGGTCGGCCTGCTTGAGAAAGTTGCCCGTGGCGTAGGTGAACAGCGTGCGCATGTCGGCGTCCACCGTGGTGGGCTTGAAGTTGGTGAGGGCGAGGAGAAAGTCCTTCGACACCCGCTCCACGGTCGTCCGGGTCTGCTGCTGCGACTGGACGTTCGACCACGCCAGGCCGAAGACGACGGCCATCACCACCGCCAGGGCGGTGACCCCCGCCAGCACCGGCACCAGCCAGCGCGGCTGCTCCTCGGGTGTGGTGAAGCGCACGAACGCCTTGGACGCGGCGTGGCCCGGCTGTCCGGGAGCGCGCCGGAAGCCGAGGCCCACCCGGCCGCCGTTGGTGGACGGCGACGTGGAGCCCTCGGCGTCCTTGTCCTCGAGCTTGTCGTCGAGCGAGATCACCGCCGGCTGCTTCTCCGGCCTCTCCGGCTTGGTGGCGGCGCCGCGCCTGCCCCCCACCACCACGACCCGGCGCTCGGCGGACTCGGGCTCGGACTGCGTGTCGATCTTCTCCGTCATCTGCTCCTCCAGATCCGTTGGGCGGGAACCAGCCGAACCGGACGGGCCGATCGTGCCGGGCGCCTGCGCCCCA
>DATHCF010000032.1:0-12240 GCA_035319705.1 Acidimicrobiales bacterium
CGTCTGGAGGACCGTAGTCGTCACGTCGGACCGGCTGCGCTCGACCACCGCCCGCAGGGCGTCGACCGTTCGACGCAACCCGCCGGTGATGGCATCGGGATATTCGATGGTGACGAGCGAGTCGTACACATCCTCCATGACCCCGAGCAGCTCCTCGCCGCGGCCTGATTCACCGGCGCGCAAGCGGTCGAGAAGATGGCGCCGCAATTCGGAGGCCGCCTCGGCCAGACCGTTGAGCCAGGCGGGCAGACCGACCTGGAGCTCGTCAGGCCCGACCAGACCCGAACCGGTCACCAGCGCGTCGGTGAGGCACGCCTCGGCGTACTCCTTCTCGGCGTCGTGAAGGAAGCCGGCAGCGGCCAGGGCGGCGAAGGGTGCCAGCACCTCCTGGGCCCGTCGGAGTGCTGATTGCGCCTCGGCCCGTCGATCAGCGGCGAGCGGGAAGTCGAGCCGATGGACGGCCCGAATAGCCAAGCCGCACGCTCGAATAGTGTCGCGGCAACGAGTCAGTGCCTCTTCTCGCGCCCGATGGGTCTCCTCGAGACGACGACGGGCCCTCTCGCCGAGCTGAGCCAGCTCCTCGCCGCGGGCGAGCGCCGACTCGTTCGAACGGTTCAGCGGGCGACGACCCGGCGGATGGCGGCGGGCGCCTGTGGCTCGATCGGCGAGGGCAGATAGCGCAGCTTGTCCTCACGCTCCATGGCCAGGTTGCGCAGGTACAAGAGCAACCCCACGTAGGCAGCGAGGAGGACGGCCCCGGCGATGGCCACGAACAGCGCCGGGCGCAAGCTCGGAATCGCCCCGAGCAGGCCGGTGCCCACCGACAGCGCCAACAGGGAGACCAAGATGTTGCGGCGGCGCCGACAGGCGTCGGCTCGGAAGTAGGGATCGGATCGACGAAGGACTGGGCCGCTCGAAGCCTGCAGCGGCGGCTCCTCCTCTTCTGGGCGTCCGGCCTCCCTGGCGCTGTGGACGCCGGCCATACGGAACGGGCGGCGAGACGGATAGGTGGTGGCCAGCCGATAGGCCGGGTCGACGATTGACGGGCCTGTTCGTTGAAGGACTCGCAACTGCCGATGGAAGGCGCCAATCGAGTCGGTCGACCGTCGTTCCGCTCTTCGCCGCAAGACGCTCGGTCCGAGAACCGCTGCCCACACGACGGCCAGGATCAGAAGGACCACCATCGTCACGACCCCTCGCCCTACCTTCCGCTGTCGAGGACCTTACCCACTGGCCCCATTCGATTGGTGGATGGTCGGGAACCGCCCGTGCTCCCGAGAAAGCCCTGGGATCGTCCGCACTCTCTAGTTGACCGTTGCGTGCCGTGCAAGCCGTTCGTGCGTTTCGTGATGAAGATGCCGCTGACCTGGGCATGAGCCATCCGGCTCACGGCGGGCTTCCGGACGGCGCGCAATGCGCCCGGCGGACCGGCGCTGTCCGGTTACGACGCGGTCGCCCACGCCGTGAGCCGACCGCCGTGGCGCTCGACCCGCACCGCCAACTCGAAACAGGCCGACACCGTCTCCGAGGTCAACACTTCGTCGGCTGGTCCCGATGCCACCAGTCGTCCCCGGCGTAGCAAGGCGGCGTGCGTGGTGCCCGGCGGGATCTCCTCCAGATGATGCGTCACCAGCACCAGAGGCGGCGTGGCCGGATCGGCGGCCAACGCCGCCAGCCTGCCGACCAGGCGCTCACGGTTGGCCAGGTCCAAGCCGGCGGCCGGCTCGTCGAGCAGCAGCAGCTCGGGCCGGCCCATGAGGGCGCGGGCCAGAAGGGTCAGCTGGCGCTCCCCCTCCGAGAGCACCTCGAAGGTGTTCTCGGACACCGCCGCCAGCCCGGCGTCGGCCAGAAGCTGCCGGGCGCGCCGGTGATCGGCTTCGTCATAGCTGTGCCACCAGGGCTCGAGGGCGGCGAAACGGCCGGTGAGCACCATGTCGTGGGCGCTGATGGTGGGGCGGAACGAACGCAGCACGGCTCCGCTCACGAAGGCCACCCGGCGCCGCAGCAACCGTGCGTCGGTGCGTCCGTAGGTCTCGCCCAGCACTTCGACGGTTCCCCGGGTCGGCAGCAGCCGCACGCCCGCCACCTGCAGCAGGGTGGTCTTCCCCGAACCGTTCGGGCCCACGAGCGCCCACCGCTCGCCGCCGGCCACCTGCCAGTCGATGCCGTCGAGAATGGGGCGGCCGTCGCGCACCACGGCGACCTGTTGTAGCCGGACCGCCGGCTTCCCGCCGGCCGCGGGCCGCATCACGGTGCTCAGGACGGCGGCGGAAGACGGCGCAGCAGGCGACCGGCCAGGCCACCGATGGCCTGTTCCCACTTCCGGTCCCCGAGCACCCAGAACCACAGCTCCCGGCGATAGGCGCGCACCTCGCCGTCGAAGCGGGCCCGGCTCATCCCGCCGGGCTCCAACACCGATGACCAGTGCGCCCACAGGACCTCGCCCACCCCCAGGCCGTCGCCGAACCGCCCCTGCCAGTCGGCGCCACCGAGCACTTCGTGGCGGATGGTGTGGCGCAGCTCAACGGGCTCGACGGGTATTCGAAGCGCCGGGAGCGCGTCGTCGGGGCTTTCGGCCACCAGCGCCTCAGCGATCACGGACCACCGGAGCGCGGTCGGTACCGCCGTAGGCGCTCAGGTGCTCCGCATAGTCGATGAAGAGCGGAGCATCCGGGTCTAGCTTTCGCTGCAGCGAGCGCTCGGCGATGCGCTTGTCCAGACGGTCGAGTTTCCCGAGGGCCTCAGGGTCGTCGAGGTCACGGACGTCCAGGCGTCCGCGCGCCCGGTTGAAGGCCTCGAGACCCGCCTCGGTGCGGATGAGCAGGCTGGACCAGCCGGTCATCGATCCCACGCTGCCAATCGACAGGTCCGCACCCCGCCCCAAAAAGTCGGCGCACTCGTCGCAACCCTTCAGCGCCGCTCCGTGGAAGTCCTTGATGGGCTCGTCCACGGCGATGCTCCCGTCGCGGTACTCCACCATCATCCGGCCGTGGATGACGTCGATCTTGCTCACCCGGTTGAGATCGACCCCCCGCTTGTCCCGCAGCTCGCGCAAGGTGAGCGCCTCGTAGTCGAAGTTCTTGGTACAGAGCAGGGCGACGGTGAGCACCACGGCGTCGACCCGGTGGGCTCCGGTCGGCCACCTGCGTGCCTGCATGGCGCGGATCCCTTGTATCTCGCAGGGCGTGCCCACCAGGGCCAGACGCGGCTTCGGCGGCAGGTCGTAGCGGCTCAGGTCGAGCTCGGCCAGTGCCATCGTCTGGTTGTAGTAGCTGCCGGCCGCCGCCACGATCTCCTTGGCCGTGGTGGCGACGGTGGCCACGCCCTTCCAGGGCTGGTCCGGGTCGGCGCTCGGCTTGGTGACGACGGCGCCGTCGATGTCTCCGCCTGCCAAAAGTGCGAGCAGGATGGCGCTCACCGCCCCGCCGTCCTGGGCGTCGTCCGGCCGGGCACCGGCCCGCACGGCATATCGCTCGAGCACCTGACCGAGCCCGTCACCGGGAGGGCCGCCGGTGATCTTCCAGTAGGGGTCGGCGGCATCCGCCTTCACGACCGTTGGCGCGTCCTCGGCACCACTGGGCGTGGACGGGGGCCACAGCGCCTCGTAACGCAGCCCGCCGCGGGGACAGAAGTCCCAGCACAGCGAGCAGCCCGTGCACATCTTCACCAGCTCGGGGAGCCCGCTGTCGCGGCCCACCCCGATCGAGTTCGACGGGCACACCGCCACGCAGGTGCCGCACTGGATGCACCGGTCGGCGAAGACGACCCCGGCCTCGAGCTCCCAGAACCAAGTCTTGCCCGGGGGCTCCTCGACCCCGTTCATCTCCTCGCGGATGGCGAAGCCCTTCATCGGTCCGCTCCCTGCGTGCCGTCGACGGCCAAGCCGGCCAGCGTGGCCCGCAGCTCGTCGTTGGGGGTACGCCTTGCCCAGTTGGCGAACGACTCTTCCGGGCGGCGTTCGTTGCCGTAGCGGAGCATCACCCGCAGCAAGGCGTCGGGCACGTCGTCGACGGGCCGGGCGTGGTCGACCCAGTCGATGAACCCGCCATCGGGACCAAGCGAGCCGCCGAGACCGATGTCCACCGCCTCGACCAGGTGCTCCTCGACGTGGGCGGTGTCGCCCCGGAAGCCGATGTCGGCGATCTGCGGCTGTGCACAGGAGGCCGGGCAGCCCGAGAAGTGCATGCGGATGATGCCGGCGTCCGGAGCCCGGCCGTGCCCGCCGCCGTTCGATGCTGCCGGGGCGACGGGCGACGAGGCCAGTGCGGCGTCGAGACGCCGCGCCCAGGTCACCGCCCGCTCCTTGGTCTCGACCACGGCGAAGCGGCAGAACTCGTTGCCGGTACAGGCCACCACCCCGCGCTCGAAGGGACCGGGCGAGGGTGAGAACTTGGCCAGCAGCGGCTGGGCGAGCAGGTCCTCCAGCCGGTCCTCGGGGATGCCGGTCAGCACGAAGTTCTGGTCGGTGCCCAGGCGCAAGGTGCCGTCGCCGAAGGTCTCGGACAGGCGGGCCGCCTCGACCAGGTCCATGCCGGTCATTCGTCCCACCGGCACCGAGCAGCCCACGTAGTGGAGCCCGGCCTGCCGCTGAGGGTGCACGCCCACGTGGTCGCCGCGATATCGCCGGGTGAGCTCCTCGCCCGCCGGCCGCAGCGCCATGCGGGTACGGGCGGCGAGCTCGGCGCGAAACCCCTCCGGCCCGAGTTCCTGGACCAGATATCGCATGCGGGACATGCCGCGGTTCTCGCGGTTGCCCAGCTCGCCGAAGACCTGCGCGATGGCCCGGCAGACCTCGACCGCCTGGTCGGGCGAAACGAACACGTCGATGTCGGAGGCCAGACGTTCGCCGTCGCCCAAGCCGCCACCCACCAGGACGTTGAAGCCCACCTCGCCGCCGCCGTGGCGTGCCGGCCACAGCCCGATGTCCTGGATCTCGGCCTGCACGCAGTCCTCCAGGCACCCGGTGGCACTGATCTTGAACTTGCGCGGCAGGTTGGCGTACTCGCGGTTGCCGGTGAAGAAGTCGGTGATGGCCAGGGCCGCCGGCAGGGCGTCGAAGACCTCCTCGGCGTCCACACCGGCCACCGGACAGCACTCGACGTTGCGGGCCGAGTCGCCACAGGCCTGGATGGTGGTCAGCCCCACTTCGGCGAAGCGCTTCCAGATGCGCGGCACGTCGCCGATGCGCACCCAGTGGATCTGGATGTCCTGGCGGGTGGTGAGATCCGCGTAGCGGTTCCCGAACACGGCGCTGTCCGCCGGTCCTTCACCGAAGGCCTCCGCCACCACGCCGATCTCGCGGGCCTGGGCGGAGGTCAGGTGCCCGCCGGGGATCTTGATCCGCATCATGAAGGCGTCGCCGCCTTGGCGCTGCGGGTACAGGCCGACCCACTTGAGCCGCTCCTGCTCTCCGTCCACCGCGGCGATGGCCTTCGGCCCTGCTTGGGCGTAGGTGGAGATGACGTCGTCGGCCACCTGCAGGGGATGGCGGTCGAGCTTCCACCGCTCGACCTGGTTGAGCTCCCCCACCTTCCGATAGGGCTGGACGAAGGCCATCGGGCGTTCCGGGCCTCGCAGGACCACCCCGTACGGGCTATCGCGGTCGAAGTGGTCCATATCTCGGCGGCCCGTTCACGTGTGAAGGCCGCACTCGGTCTTGTCGGTGCCGGCCCACCGTCCGGCGCGCGGGTCCTCGCCCGGCGCCACCGGCCGGGTGGTGGGGGCGCAGCCGATGGACAGATACCCCTTGGCCACAAGAGGGTGGACGGGGAGCCCGTGATCGGCGCTGTAGCGGGCGACGTCGTCGTCGGTCCAGGTGGCCATGGGATTCACCTTGACCAGTGACCGCCGGTCGTCCCACGACACGATGGGAGCAGCGGCGCGGGTGGGCGCATCGACGCGCTTCAGCCCGGTGAGCCAGGCGCCGCGTCCGGCCAGTGCGTCGTCGAGCGGCGCCACCTTGCGCAATTCGCAGCACCGCTCCGTTCCGCACGGCCAGCGAACGGCCTCCGGGCCGGGGGTGAGCACCTTCAGGTTGAGGTCGTAACGGGCCCGCACCCGCTCGACGTACTGAAGCGTCTCGGGGAAATGGAAGCCGGTGTCGAGGAACAGCACCTCTATGGCCGGGACGACCTGCACGGCCAGGTCGACCACCACGCAGTCCTGGAACGAGCACGCGAGGGACACCGCCCCGTCGAAGCGCCGGTAGGCCCAGTCGATAACGGCCGTTGCCGGCGCCGTCTCGAATTCGGCCGAGCGGGCCATCAGCTCCTCGAGGTCGACCTCCACACCGACGTTACTCGGCACGCTTCTCCTCCCGGCCTGCTGGGGGCGGGTTGCCCGCGGATGGACGGTTAGTACTATAGGTGACTAATCAGATCAGGATTTCATCCTTTGCCGGGCGGGGGTGACCCCTTGCCCGCCACCAGCGATCCGGAGCCTCGAAATGGCCCTGACCACGTCGGATTCGTGGCCTGCCGGGCACCGGCTCTATCCGGTCGGCCTGGTCGTCCGCGGCCGACGCTGCCTGGTGGTGGGCGGGGGCCGGGTGGCGGCGCGCAAGATCGCCGCCCTGCTCTACTGCGGGGCGGCAGTGACGGTGGTGGCACCGGAGGTCCACGAGGCGCTGGCCGCGCTGTTCGAGGACGGGACCATCGCCGGCATCGACGGGTCGCCGCTCGATGTGCAGGTCCGTCCCTACGAGCCGGGCGAAGCGGCGGGATACCGCCTGGTGGTCACGGCGACCGGCGTGGCCGATGTCGACGCGCTGGTGTACGGCGACGCCGAGGCAGCCGGTGTGTGGGTGAACAGTGCGGACGACCCCGAGCACTGCAGCTTCGTGCTGCCGGCGGTGTGGCGCACCGGGCCGGTATCGGTGGCGGTGTCGTCGGGCGGTAACAGCCCGGCGTTCGCCACCTGGCTGCGCGACCGCCTGGCCGACGAAGTGGGAACCGAGGTGGGCGCGCTGGTCGAGCTCCTCGCAGAGGCCCGCCGGCGCCTGCATCTCGAGGGCCGTTCCACCAGTGAGGTGGCGTGGACCGCGCTGCTCGACGGCCCCCTGCCGCAACTGGTGCGCGACGGGCGCATCGACGAAGCACGCGCCCTGCTCGACGCCGCGGTGGCGCTCCCCGTCGTCACCGAATAGTTGTGCTGAGCAAGGAGTCTGCTGCGGCGCGCGCCAGTCGCACCGCAGTGCGTGTGCAACTGTCATTGCCGATGATTGCCGACGCGCGCGCCCTTCTCTTCGAGAGAACACGGGCAAAATTCCTTTGTTTCCGCCACATTTTGCGCGAAGAATTTCCACGTGGGCGGGGGTGGGGTCTCCGACGATGCGTTGACCGATGCCATCCTCCTGGCCAGTCGGGCGATGGTTGCCGTGACTGTGCGCTCTCTCGGGGCCACCGAGCACGAGGTGACGCTCCCGCAGTACCGGACGCTGGTCGTCCTGGCCTCCGGCCAGTCGAAGCGGTTGGCAGATCTGGCCGCCGACGTCAACGTGAGCCCATCCACCGCCACCCGGATGTGCGACCGTCTGCTGCGCAAGGGCCTCATCACCCGCGAGCGCGACCCCGTCGACCGCCGCGAGATTCGCCTCGAGCTCACCCAAGCCGGACAAAGGCTCGTACAAGGCGTGATGGACCGTCGCCGGGCCGAAGTGCGCGCCATGCTCCGCTCGATCCCCCTCGGTGCGCGCTCGCAACTCATGGGATCCCTGGAGCTGCTGGCGCGATCTGCCGGTGAAGCCCCCGACATGCACTGGGGGCCGGGATGGCACGCCGCAGCCGGCCAGGGCGAGCCTGAAGGCGACAGCCGTGTCAGGCCACCCACAGACTCCTGACCTCGCAGAACTCCCTGATCCCATGGGCGGACAGCTCACGTCCGTAACCTGAGCGCTTCACACCCCCGAAAGGGAGCTCCGAGGTGGACGCCACCATGGCGTTGAAGAAGATCATCCCCGCCTCCAGTCCCTCCGAGAAGAACTGCTGCTCGCCGGGATCCGTGGTCCACACGCTGGCTCCCAACCCGAAGTTGCTGTCGTTGGCGATGCGCAGGGCGTCGGCGGCGTCCTCCGCCCGGTACACCATGGCCACCGGCCCGAACACCTCGTCGTGGTGGACCCGCATCTTCTCGGTGATGCCGGCGAGCACCGTGGGCGGGTAGAACCACCCCGGTCCGTCTGCAGGCTCGCCGCCGCACAGCACCTCGGCCCCCTTCTCCTTGGCGTCGGTCACCTGCTCGTGGACTTCGGTTCGCCCCGATTCGAGGGCCAGCGGTCCCACGGCCGTGGCGGGATCCATGGGATCTCCCACCACGAGCCTCGTCATGGTGCCGACGAAGCGTTCGAGGAACCGGTCGTAGGCCTCGGCGTGCACCACGAAGCGCTTGGCGGCGATGCAGCTCTGGCCGTTGTTCTGGACACGGGCCTCCACCCCCACCGCCACCGCCCGTCCGATATCGGCGGACGGGAGCACGACGAAGGGGTCACTGCCGCCCAGCTCGAGCACCGACTTCTTGAGCGCTTTGCCGGCGGCGGCGGCCACCGAACGTCCGGCTCCCTCGGAACCGGTCAGGGTGACCGCCTTCACGCGGGCGTCGGCGACGAGCGCCTCCACCCGGTCGGCCCCGATGAGCAGACTCTGGAACGTCCCCGGAGGAAAGCCCGCACGGCGGAACATGTCCTCGAGGTACATCGCCGTCTGGGGCACGTTGGAGGCGTGCTTGAGCAGGCCGACATTGCCGGCCATGAGCGCCGGGGCGGCGAAGCGGATCACCTGCCACATGGGGAAGTTCCAGGGCATGACGGCCAGCACCGGTCCCATGGGCCGGTAGACGACACGGCTGTCGGACGCCTTGGTCTCCACCGGTTCGTCGGCCAGCATCCGAGCGGCGTGATCGGCGAAGTACCGCATGGCCGAGGCGCACTTGGACACCTCTCCCCTGGCCGAGGCATAGGTCTTGCCCATCTCGGTCGTGAGCAGGCGGGCCACCTCGGGCGCCTCGCCGTCGAGCAGGTCCGCCGCGCCGGTCATGAGGCGGGCCCGCTCGTCGAACCCCGAAGCCCGCCACTGCGAGGCGGTCTCGGCGGCCGCCGACAGCTTGGCTTCGACCGCGGCGTCGTCGTCCGCTTCGAAGCTGGCCTCGGTCCGTCCGGTGGCCGGGTTGACGGTGGCGATGGGCACGTCAGGCTCCTCCTCCGATAGGCGCTGCAGGGCCGGACGGCTGTCCGGCCCGTTCGGCGAAGTCACGGCCGAGGACACGGCGCAGCAGCTTCCCGGTGCTGGTGCGGGGCAGCTCGGCGAGGTGCAGATAGGTCTTGGGCCGCTTGTACGGGGCCAGGTGGGTGGCGGCATGGCGGCGCAGCGACTCGTCGTCCACGTCACCCACCACCGCCGCGCACAGTCTCTGTCCCCAGTCGTCGTCGTCCACGCCGAATACCGCCACCTCGGCCACGCCGGCCAGGGCGGCCAGCACCGCCTCCACCTCGGCCGGGTAGACGTTGACCCCGCCGGAGATGACGAGGTCGTCGCGTCGTCCGTCGAGGAACAGATAGCCGTCTTCGTCGATGCGGCCGACGTCGCCCGCCGTAAAGGCGTCGCCCCGCCATGCCCGGGCCGTCGACTGCGGATCGCGCCAGTATTCGAAACGGGCGAACGACGGCGCGTGGCACCACACCGTTCCGTCGGGCTCCAGCTGCAGGCGCCGCCCGGGGCGGGCGCGGCCCACCGTCCCCGGGCGGGCCGTCCACTCCTCGGGCGAGCAGACGGTGAACTGGCCTTCGGTGGCCCCGTAGAACTCCCACAGCACGCCGGGTCCCACCCGCGCCATGGCCGACTGCTTGAGCGACGCCGAACACGGTGAGCCGGCGTGCACGAGAAGGCGCAGCGAGTCGAGCACCGGCGGGCAGCCATGGTGACGCAGGAGCCGGCCGAGCGCGGTCGGAGCCACAAAGGTGGTGGTCGGGCGCTCCTCGACCATTGCCCGGCAGGCGGCGCCGGCGTCGAAGCGTTCGAGCACCACGACCGTTCCGCCCCGCAACAGGGTGCCGCCGGCGAATCGCACCGACACCGAGTGGTACATCGGCGAGCACACCAGATGGACGTCGGTGCTGTCGAAGCCCCACACGTCGGCCTCGTCGTCGAACAGCTCCCGGGCACGGCTCTCGTCGAGCACGCCCGACCACACGCCCTTCGGACGGCCGGTGGTGCCGGAGGTGTAGTGCATGGGCCGCCCGAGCGGCACCGGGGCCAGCTCGACCGGCGGGCCGTCCTCCAACACGGCCAGGTCGTCGCCGTCCACCACGGTCAAAGCGGGCTCGGCGTCGGCCAGCAACGCCTCGCGCTCGGCCGGAAGCAGGGTGGCGTTGAGCATCACCGGGATGATTCCCCGGCGCAGCGCTCCCAGGACGGCGCACAGCAGGGCGGCCGAGGAGCCGACACAGAAGGCCACGCGGTCCCCGGCCCGCAGTCCTTGTCGCTCAAGTCCGCCCGCGGCGCGCCGCTGACGGGTCTCGGCTTCGGCTGCAGTCAGCCGTTCCCAGCGCGCCGTGCCGGTCACGTCCGCCGACCATCGAGCATCTCGGCCACCACGGCTCACGCTACCCAGCCCGCCCGTCGCCACCTGCCGGGCGCCTGCCGAGCGCGACACTGGGCCGGTGGATCCCGAGGCGAATGGAGCAGACGACCTCGCCAGGGCGGCTGCCCTGGTGGCCAGAGGGAGAAAGGTGCTCGTGCTCACCGGGGCGGGCATCTCCACCGAGTCGGGCATCCCGGACTTCAGGGGCCCGCAGGGGCTGTGGACCAAGGACCCGAGGGCCGAGCGCAGGGCCGACATCTCCGTCTACCTCGCCGATCCCTCCGTGCGATGCCAGGCATGGCGCCATCGACTGCGCGCTGCCGCAACGGTTCCACGGCCCAACCAGGGGCATCGCGCCCTCGTCGAGCTGGAACGGCGAGGGGTGCTCGACACGCTCGTGACCCAGAACGTCGACGGCCTGCACCTCGACGCCGGCCACGACCCGTCCAAGGTGGTCGAGATCCACGGCACCACCCGCGAAGTGCAGTGTATGTCCTGCGGGCACCGCCAGCCCATGGAGCCGGTGCTCGATCGCGTGCGCGCCGGCGAGGACGATCCTTCCTGCCTGCAGCCCACCGCCGGGGGGGTCTGCGGCGGCATCCTCAAGTCCGCCACCATCAGCTTCGGCCAGAGCCTCGTGCCCGAGAACCTCGAGCGCTCCGAAGCGGCCGCCCGGCGCTGCGACCTCGTGTTGGCGGTGGGATCGACCCTCGGCGTCTACCCGGCGGCCGGGCTCGTGCCGTTGGCGAGCCGCTGCGGCGCGCCAGTGGTGATCGTGAACGGCGATCCCACCGAGCTCGACTTCCTGGCCGAGGCAGTGGTGCGCGGCCGGATCGGAGAGGTGTTACCGGACCTGGTGCTCCGCGCCTATCCCGATTGACGGCGACGGGCACGCCGGGGCTTCAGGGCGAACCACCAGATGCTGGCCGCCGTGCCGGCCAGTCCCACTGCCGCCAGGAGGCGCTTCAGTGCACGGTGCTCGGCCACGGAACCAGACCCTACCCGTCGCCGTCCGGCGTGCCATCAGGCCTTGAACTGCAGGTCTCCGTAACGGCCCAGCAGCTCCTCGACCGTTCCCCTGGTCCGAACGGTCCCCGTCATGCCGTAGATGGGCGCCATCACCCCACGGGAACCGGGAAGATGGCGCACCTCCTCCACCGAGGACTGCAGATCGCTCAGGAATCTGTCGGCCACACCGGGCTGGCAGTGGCGCAGCGTGACGCAGATGTGGGCGGCGGGCGGGTCCTGCAGGCCGTTCAGGTTCCACCCCCGGGCGCTCATGTGATCCATGACGGCGTAGACGTCGATCTGGTCGGAGGCGAAGGCGATGACCCACAGGGGGTCGCCCAGCACCCGGAGCTCGGGGATGGCCTCGATGCCGCTTCGGATGGTAGCCGCCGTCTCGAGCAACGCCTTGGCGGCGAAGAGGTAGCCCTCCTCCCCGAAGGCCAGCATGGCCGCCCACGCCTCGGCACCGAGCGCCCCGGCCCGGCTGCCGGCGAAGGTGGGTGAGTAATACAGGCCCCCCATCCAGGTGGTGCTCCGGTAGTACTGATGACGACGAAGCTCGTTGGTCCGGTACAGCACCACCGAAGTCCCCTTGGCCGCGTAACCGAATTTGTGTGTGTCGGCCGACATGGAGGTGACCCCGGGCAGCCGGAAGTCGAA
>DATHCF010000033.1:0-3158 GCA_035319705.1 Acidimicrobiales bacterium
GCCGGCATACCCGTGGTGGACCTTCCCGATCTGTACCGGCGCCACAGTCCCAGCTGGATCACCCGCCAAGCCGAGCTGCACGGGGTGCTCGGCCCCCTGGCCGACGACGTCCATCGGGTGGTGTCACCGCTGGCCCACCGCTGCCGGGTGGAGGGCTCCGCCCGGTTCATCTACGGCGGGCTCGGCGACCGGATGGCCACCTTCGGCCACGCCCACCGGCTGTGGCTGCACTGGGACCGCCCACGACTGGCCGCCTACGAAGGCGGGCACGTCGGCTTCTACTGGTCAGGGGCGGCGCGCCAAGTGGTCGACGAGGCGATCGAAGGCTCAGGACTCCGCCGCGCCGGCTGAAGCACCCCGACCCTCGGCGGAAGGGGCCGGTACCGGCTTGGCCCTGGCTCTTGTCCTCGGTGGGGGGGAGGAAAGGCCCTTCACCGCCGACACCAGTTCGTCGAGGGCCGCGGGCACGGCGTCGGCCAGGCTCCACACCTTGGGCACGGGCTCACGGCAGGCGATGAAGCCCACCCCGATGCGGTCCTCGTTGGACAGCACGGTCACGTTGAGCCCGGCTCCGTCCATGATCGGCCCCAAGGGGAACAGTCCGGTCAAGCGCATCCCGGCCATGTACAGAGGGATCGGTGGCCCGGGGACGTTGGACAGGATGAGGTTGTGCACCACCGGGTGGCGGGCCGAGAGCCGGAGGCTCGAGTACAGGCGGGCGGCGAGGGAGAAGGTGTTGGGGGCGGCGTGCTCCGCCCACTTCATGAGGGTGTCGGCGCCCACCATGCCGTAGAGCTCCTTGGCCTCGGCGTTGGTGGCGGCGATGGCCTGCAGCCGCATGACCGGGTCGGCGATGTCGGTCATGAGGCTCGAGAACATGATCGACACCTTGGTGGTGCCCGACTGCCCGGACGTGAGATCGTGCACCGAGACCGGCACGGCGGCGATGAGGGACTTGTCGGGCAGCTCGTGGCCGTGGTCGAGGTACTGGCGGAGGGCCCCGCTCACGACGGCCGTCACCACGTCGTTGACCTTGACCCCGAAGGCCTCTTTCACCGTCTTCACGTCCTCGAGGGCCACGTCGGTGAAGGCGATGGTCCGGTGCGCGGTGATGGGGGCGTTGAAGGAGGTGCGTGGGGCGGTGAAGGGCGCCGCCAGTCCGCGGCCGCGCCGTCGCCTGGCGCCGGCCAGGGCACTGCCCACGCGCACGACGGTGCCGGGAACCAGACGGAGCATGTCCAATGGCCGGGTGAGGGTCTCGAGGGATCCGCGACCGAACAGCTCGAGGTCACCGGGGACGCGCTCGGACTTCGCCTTCTCCGGGATGGCCGGCCCGGTGGCCGGATGGGGCTCCAGGTCGAACAGGTGGACCATCAGGTTGGCACCCGAGATGCCGTCGATGGTCGAGTGGTGCATCTTGGCGAAGAGGGCGATCTTCTCGTCGGCCAGCCCTTCGACGACCCACATCTCCCACAGCGGACGCGAGCGGTCGAGAGGGCGGCTGGCGATGTCCCCGGCGACCTCCGCCAGCTCGCGGTCGCCGCCCGGAGAGGGTACGGCGATGCGACGTAGGTGGTAGTCGATGTCGAAGTCGGGGTCTTGCACCCAGTACGGCCGGCCGAGATTGAACGGTGGCGTGACCAGCTTCCGGGTCATGGCGGGCATGAGCGGGCTGCGATCGAGGATCAGCTGGCGGACGCGGTCCACGGGGCGGCCGCCCTCCATGGTGGAGGGGTCGAGGATGAGCAGACCGCAGACATGCATGTGCATGCTCGGGGTCTCGAAGTACAGGAAGGCGGCGTCCAGTCCGCCGAGGCGTTCCATCACCGAGAGCCTAAGGGTGCGGCGCCGCCGACGCGGCGGTCACCCGGTTTCGCCGCCGGCCTCGCCGTCCAGCGCCGGCAGGGCCTGCTCGATCATGAGCTCCCACAGCTCGGCTTGGCGTGCGTCGGCGATGCGGGCCTGAAAGGCCAGCCGGCGGGCCTCGGCCGCCGCCTCGGCGAACATCCGGCGCTGTCGTTGCGCGGCGCCAGGCAGCCGCGCCCGCCACACCCCGACAGCCGCCAAGGCCGCCAGCTCCGCTGTGCCGGCAAGCACCCACACCATCGGCCCATCCCCTTCGCCGTTTCCGACGGTAACGACCACGCTACCCCGGCATTTCGCCGTCTGTCTGCGCCGGGTTTTTCTGGGCCGCCAGGTTCTTCGGGGCCGCCGTGTGTCTGGGGCGCCCGAAGGTAACCTCCAGCCCCGTGCCCGGCATCCGGATGGGGATCCTCGGGGCGGCACGCATCGCCCCCAACGCCGTCGTCAAACCGGCGCGCGCCGTGGAGGAGGTGGAGGTGGTGGCGGTGGCCGCCCGCGACCGACAGCGGGCGCAGTCCTTCGCCGACAAGCACGGCATCCCCGGCGTGGTCGACGACTACCACGCCCTGGTGGCCGACCCCGGTCTCGACGCCGTCTACATCCCCCTGCCCAACGGGCTGCACGGATACTGGACCCGGGCCGCCCTGCAGGCGGGCAAGCACGTGCTGTGCGAGAAGCCGTTCACCGCCAACGCCGAAGAGGCCGCCCAGATGAAGTCGGTGGCCGAGCAGTACCCGGGACAGGTGGTGATGGAGGCCTTCCACTACCGCTACCACCCGCTTTTCATCCGGGTGCGCCAGCTCCTCGACGACAAGACCATCGGCGACATCCGTCACATCGACACGCGCCTGTGCTTCCCGCTGCCCATGCGCCACGACATCCGCTGGCAGCTGGGGCTGGCTGGTGGTTCGCTCATGGACGCCGGTTGCTACACCGTCCACATGCTCCGGCACCTGGCCGGTGCCGAGCCAGAGGTGGTCTCGGCCCGGGCGCGGCTGCGCTCCCCCGAGGTCGACCGCTTCATGCAGGCCGAGTACCGGCTCCCCGGTGGGGCGAGCGGGCGCACCACCTGCTCGATGCTCTCCGCCCAGTTGATCCGGGCCGGGTTCACGGTGGAGGGCACGGAGGGGAGGATCGAGGTCTTCAACCCCATGGCGCCGCAGATGATGCACCGGCTCCGGGTCTCCGGCCGAGGCGGCCGGCGAACCGAGCACGTGACGAGGCGGCCGACCTACGAGTTCCAGCTGCAGGCCTTCGCCGACGCCGTGCTGCGCGGCGTACCTCCCATCACCGGG
>DATHCF010000034.1:0-5908 GCA_035319705.1 Acidimicrobiales bacterium
CCACCCGTCGCCGTCGCTGCGCAGCGGATAGCCGAAGACCAGCCCCTCCGGGGCGCCGTACTGGCCGTGGGACACCACGGCCAGCGAGACCGTGTCGCCGGGCGCCGTCGGCTCACGCAGGCTCCGCACCGAGTCGATGACAGCGTTGGCCGCCGACGCGGCAGAGGAGGCGCCGCGTGCCTCGATGATGGCCGCCCCACGCTGCTGGACGGTGGTGATGAACTCGCCCCGGAGCCAGGCCGGGTCCTCGATGACCTCGGTGGCCGGCCGCCCGCCGATGGCGGCGTTCTCGAAGTCGGGGAACTGCGTGGAGGAGTGATTGCCCCAGATGGCGAGCGCCGTCACCTCGGTCACCGGAACCCCTGCGCGCCGGGCCAGGAGACTGCGCGCCCGGTTCTGGTCGAGGCGGGTCATGGCGAAGAACCGGTCGTCGGGCACGTCCGGGGCGTGCGAACGGGCGATGAGACAGTTGGTGTTACAGGGATTGCCCACCACGAGCACCCGCACGTCGGAGGCGGCGTGGGCGGCGATGGCCTCGCCCTGGGGGCCGAAGATCCCGCCGTTCACGGTGAGCAGGTCGTTTCGCTCCATGCCGGCCTTGCGCGGCACCGACCCCACGAGCAGCGCCCACGACGTGCTGTCGAAGGCGGTCTTCAGGTCCGAGGTGCCCTCGATGCCGGCCAGCAGCGGAAAGGCGCAGTCCTCGAGCTCCATGACCACGCCGGACAGCGCCCCCAGAGCCGGCTCGATCTCGAGCAGCCGCAGCACCACCGGCTGATCGGGCCCGAGGAGCTCGCCGGCGGCGATACGGAAAAGAAGCGAGTAGCCGATCTGGCCGGCGGCGCCGGTGACGGTGACGTGGACAGGGGTCTTCGGGGCCATGCCCGGAGGCTACCGATGGCCTCCGGCCAGTGTCACACCGTCCGCCCCGTGTGGGCGGCGAGGCGGTCGGCCGCAGGCGCGTCCGGCTGCGCCGGCTGCTCCGGTCCGAAGGGAGCGGCGCCTTCGGCGCCCCTGAACTGGTCGGGGATCACCGCTTCCTGCAGGAGGCGCTCGGCCAGGGCGGGGTTCAGATCGCTCGGCTGACCGGTGGCCCGGGCCAGGTCCCACCCGTGGACGAACTGGTCGCCGGTGACCATGACGAGGTAGAAGCCGGCGGGGATGTCGCCGAAGGGGAACGAGAGCGTCTTCTCCAGGGCGCCTTCGGCCCGGAAGGCGGCCAGGGTCATCTGGCGCGTGGCGTCGTAGGCGGCCAGGTAGTCACCGGCGCTGAAATCCTCGTCGACCTCCCCGCCCACTCCAGACTCGAGGAGGCCCACGCCGTAATAGGGGGCGGCGATGAAGTGGTCGATGAGCTGGCGCACCGTCCAGGAGCGGCAGGGGGTGGTGTCGTCGAGCTGGTCGGGCTTCACGTTGGCCAGCACCGACCTCGTACTCGAGAAGGCCTCCGACAACGATTCGACGTCCATGGGCGTGCTCCTTCTCTCCCGTTTTGGGCTGCCGCCGGCCGGGCGCTACAGGCGCTCCACCACGGCGGCGGCGAACTGCGAGGTCTTCACCTCGGTGGCGCCTTCGGTGAGGCGGGCGAAGTCGTAGGTGACGATCTTCTCGGCGATGGTGGCCTCCAGCGCCTGCACGATGTCGGCCGCCACCTCGGTCCAGCCCAGGTGCTCGAACATGAGCACCCCGGACAGGATGACCGATCCGGGGTTGACCTTGTCCTGTCCGGCGTACTTGGGGGCGGTGCCGTGGGTGGCCTCGAACACCCCGTGCCCGGTGACGTAGTTGATGTTGCCCCCCGGGGCGATGCCGATGCCTCCCACCTGGGCGGCCAGCGCGTCGGAGAGGTAGTCGCCGTTCAGGTTGGTGGTGGCGATCACGTCGAAGTCCTCGGGGCGGGTAAGCACCTGCTGCAGGGTGATGTCGGCGATGTTGTCCTTGACGAGCAGCTTGTCGCCCGGCTGGCCGCCGCAGTCGTCCCAGCCCACGGCCACCTCCGCGAACTCGTCGCGCACGAGCTCGTACCCCCACTTGCGGAAGGCGCCCTCGGTGTACTTCTGGATGTTGCCCTTGTGCACCAGGGTCACGCTGCGCCGCTTGTGGCGCAGGGCGTACTCGATGGCGGCCCGGACGAGGCGCTTGGACCCGGACTCCGAGATGGGCTTGATGCCGATCCCCGACTGCGGCTTGATCTCCCACCCCATCTCGTCGCGCAGGAACGTCGAAAGCCGCCCGGCGCCCGGGGTGCCCGCCTCCACTTCCAACCCGGCGTAGACGTCCTCGGTGTTCTCCCTGAAGATGACCATGTCCACCTTTTCGGGGTGCTTGACCGGAGAGGGCACCCCGGTGAACCAGCGCACCGGGCGCAGGCACACGTAGAGGTCGAGGATCTGGCGCAGGGCCACGTTGAGCGAGCGGATGCCGCCGCCCACCGGCGTGGTGAGCGGTCCCTTGATGCCGATCAGATGCTCGCGGAACGCCTCTACCGTGGCGTCGGGCAGCCAGTCGCCCGTGGCGTTGTAGGCCTTCTCACCGGCCAGCACTTCCTTCCAGGCGATGCGCTTTCCGTGCTTGGCGGCCGCCGCGTCGAACACCAGCTGCGACGCCGGCCAGATGTCCACCCCGGTGCCGTCACCCTCGATGAAGGGGATGATCGGTTCGTCCGGTACCAAGAGGGACCCGTCGTCCCCCAACCTGATGCGCTCGGCCATGGAAGCGAGACTACTGGGCGGCGCTGGTACCCCCACCGGGGGACGGCGGCGCGTCCGGGTGGGCACTGCCCGGCGTGAGCCCCAGGGAGGCGTAGATCTCCCTGGTGGCGGTGGAGCGGTTGAGTGTGTAGAAGTGCAGCCCCGGCGCCCCGGCGTCGAGCAGCGCCTGGCACAGCTGGCAGGCCAGCTCGATGCCTTCCTTGCGCACCGCCTCGTCGCCACCTCGCTCGTGCGCGGCCTCGAGCCGGGACACCGCCCACCCCGGCACCGCCGCCCCCATGCGGGCCATGCGGGGCACCGAGCGCAGCGAGGTGACCGGCATGATGCCGGGCAGCACCGGCTTGGTCGTGCCCAGTGCGCCGAGGTCGTCCACCAGTGACGTGTACTGCTGCGACTCGAAGAAGAACTGGGTGACGGCGAAGTCGGCCAGCTCGAGCTTCTGCGCCAGGTACCGGCGGTCGCTGGCCAGATCCGGCGACAGCGGATGTCCGGCCGGGTGGGCGGCCACCCCGATGGAGAAGCCGCCGATGGCCCGGGCCAGCTCCACGAGCTCCATGGCGTGGCGCAGCTCACCGTCACCGGCCGAGGGGTCGGTGGGCGGATCTCCGCCCAGGGCCATGAGGTTCTCGATGCCCCCCCGGCGCAGCCGCACCAGGATCTCGGCCAGCTCCAGGCGGCTGTGGGCGACGCACACCAGGTGCGCCATGGGAGTGATGGTGGTGGTGCGCAGGATGCCGGTCACCAGGTCGTAGGTGCGCTCGCGCGACTCGCGGCCGCCGCGGTAGGTGACCGACACGAAGGAGGGGGCGAGCGGCTCCAGCTCCCGAAGCGCCCGGACCAGGGTGACCCGCTCCTCGTCGGTCTTGGGCGGAAAGAACTCGAAGGAATAGGTGGGCCCGCTCGCCAGCAGGTCCGAGATGCGGGCCATGGCCAGCCGATCCTACGACAACGGACCAAAGCCCCTGCCCGGAGGGCTGGCGCCCTGACCACCATGGAAGCGGAAATCGCACGAAACGAGGGCGGCCATGGCCGACGAGGGACACCCAGGCAAAGAGCATCGAGCGGCGACCCGGCGCGTGGTGGTCGGGATCGACGGGTCGGAGGCGTCGGCCACTGTGCTGGCGCGCGCCATGGAGGAGGCGGCGCTGCGACGGGCCGTCCTCGAGGTGGTGGTGAGCTGGCAGTTCCCCTTCGAGCAGGCCGCCGGCAGCTTCGCCGTGGCCGAGCCGGCCGCCGACATGGAGCGCTGGGCCGAGGGGGTCCTCGACGACGCCCTGGCCAAGGTCACCACCGACAGCCGGGTGCGGGTGGTGCGCCATGTCGAGTACGGCGCGCCGGTCAAGGTGCTCATGGCCGAGGCGGAAGAGGCCGAGCTGCTGGTGGTGGGCACGCGCGGCCACGGCCGGCTGACAGGGCTCTTCCTGGGGTCGGTGAGCCAGTACCTGGCCGTCCACGCCCCGTGCCCGGTCATGGTGGTGCACGGGGGTGTGCCGGTGGTGAGCGCGCCGTCCGAAGACGGCTCCGGCCCCGCCGGTCAGGGAATGCTGGAGGAGATCCCCGAAGCCGAGTGCTGGGCCCTTCTCGCCGGGAGGTCACTCGGCCGGCTGGTGGTGGTGCAGCGCGACGAGCCGCTCGTCTTCCCGGTCAACTACGTGCTCGACGGCCACACCGTGGCCCTGCGCACCGACGCCGGCACCGCCTTGGACTGGGCCACCTTGGGCAAGGTCGCCTTCGAGGTCGACGAGATCGACGCGGCCCGCAAAGAGGGATGGAGTGTCGTCGTCCACGGGGTGGGCCGCGACGTGACCGAAGGAGTCGACGAGTGGTCCGAGCGCCTGCGCGCCCACGACGAGCTCCAGCCGTGGGCCGGCGGCAAGCGCCGCCACTGGATCGCCGTGGCCGACGCCACGGTGTCCGGACGCCGCATCCGCCATGCCCCGAGCGAAGACCCGCCCACCTCGGAGACCGCGGCCGGCTGATCGCCGCCGCGAACCGACGCGTAGAGCGAGCCGTCAGGCGGCGCCCTCGGCGGCCTGCAAGGCGTTTCGCAGCAGCATGGCCCGCGTCATCGGGCCGACCCCGCCGATGCGCGGCGTGATCCACCCGGCCACCTCCGCCACCGCCTCGTCGACGTCGGACAGCAGCCGTCTCCCCTCCCACGAGGTCCCCGCCCCCACCACAGCGGCGCCGGGCTTCACCATGTCGGCGGTGATCAACCCGGCCCGGCCGGCGGCAGCCACCACCACCTCGGCGCGTCGCACGTAGTCGCCGAGGTCGGGCACGCCGGTGTGCACCACCGTCACCGCGGCGTTGCACCCCGGGCGCTTGAGCGACAGCAGCAGCGCCAGCGGCCGGCCGATGGTGAGCCCGCGGCCCACCACCACCACCGAGCGGCCTTCGACCTGCACGCCGTAGTGCGACAGCAGTTCCACGATGCCGGCCGGGGTGCACGGCAGGAGACCCGGCCGTCCCATCACCAGCCGGCCCAGGTTCACCGGGTGCAGGCCGTCGACGTCCTTGGTCGGGTCGACCCGCAGCAGTGCGGCCTCTTCGTCGAGCCGCGGAGGAAGCGGCAGCTGCACCAGATAGGCGTGCACGGTGGGATCGGCGTTGAAGCGGTCGATCACGGCGGTGAGCTCGGCCTGGGTCACGTCCGCGGGCAGGTGCTCGTGGACCGAGGTCATGCCCACCTCGGCGGAGTCCTGGTGCTTCATCTGCACATAGCGGCTGCTCGGCACGTCCTCGCCGACCAGGATGGTGCCGAGCCCGACCGTCACCCCCTTGTCCTTCAGCCGGGCCACCCCCTCGGCCACCTCGGCCCTGATGATGGCGGCCAGGGCCTCGCCGTCGAGGAGGCGGGCGGTCAATGGCGGAAGTGGCGCTCGCCGGTCAAGACCATGGCGATGCCGTGCTCGTCGGCGGCGGCCACCACTTCGTCGTCGCGCACGGAGCCCCCGGGTTGGATCACCACGGCCACGCCGGAGCGGGCCAGCAGGTCGAGGCCGTCGCGGAAGGGGAAGAAGGCGTCGCTGGCGGCCGCCCCGCCCTTGGCCCGCACGCCGGCCTTGGTCACGGCGATGTTGGCGGCCTCCACCCGGCTCTGCTGGCCGGCGCCCACGCCGACGGCCTGGCCGTCGTTCACCACCACGATGGCGTTGGAGGAGGTGCGGGCGCACACCCGCCAGGCCAGCTCCACG
>DATHCF010000035.1:0-10931 GCA_035319705.1 Acidimicrobiales bacterium
CACGATCGACACGATCTCGGCGATCATGTCGACGTCGGGGGCCATGAGCGCCAGCGCCCCGTCGAGGAACAGCATGTCCTTCACGTAGAGCATGAGCTCCTTGGGCATGCGGGCGCCGTAGCCGAGCAGGGCCTTGGTGACGTCGCGGATCTGGGAGGTGAGCTCCTCCGCGCTCAAGGTGGTGGGGTCCACCGGTGGCCGGTCGAGGCCGAGATCGCGGATCACGGCTCGGATGTCGGTGTCGGCGGGCAGCGCGCCGAGATCGCGGATGGCCTCGATCTCCCCGCGCACGTCGTTGGCCGAGCCGGCGATGATGAGCCGGAGCAAGGCCAGGCGCTGGGCGTCGTCCAGACGCCCGGTGATGCCGAAGTCCATGAGCGCCACCCGGCAGTCGGGGCGCACGAACAGGTTCCCACCGTGCAGGTCGCCGTGGAACACCCCGTAGAGAAGGGCACCTTCGAGGAAGGCGATCATGGCCGCGTGCAGCACGGCGGCGGTGTCGACGCCCGCTGCCCGCATGGCCTCGACGTTGCCCCAGGCGAAGCCGTCGAGCCGCTCCATCACCAGCACCCGGCGCGTCACCAGCTCGGGATGCGGGCGCGGCACCACGAGGGCGCGCTGCCCGGTGTCGGCCAGCACGCCGGCGACGTCCAGCATGTTCTGCGCCTCGAGGCGGAAGTCCAGCTCCTCGACGATGGTCTCGCCGAACACCTCCACCAGCGCCGGCGGGTTGGCCAGGGCGGCGACGGGGATGCGTCCGACGAGCAGCGGGGCGATCCAGCTCATGACGGCCAGGTCGTGGCGGACGAGACGGGCGACCGAAGGGCGCTGGACCTTCACCACCACCTGCTCACCGGACACGAGCCGCGCCGCGTGCACCTGGGCGATGGAGGCGGCGGCCAACGGCGCTATCTCGAACACGGCGAAGAGCTGCTCGAGCGGGTTTCCGAGGTCCTCCTCGACGATGCGGCGGACGGTCGAGAACGGCTCGGCCGGCACCTGGTCGCGCAGCAGCCGGAACTCGGCCACCAGCTCCTCCGGGAAGAGGCCTTCACCCGAGGAGAGGATCTGGCCGAGCTTGATGTAGGTGGGCCCGAGGCGCTCGAAAGCCCGCCGAAGCCGCAGGGAGAGCCCGGCGCGCGATGCGGACCCTCCGTCGCGTCGCTCGCGCAGGTACCACCCGGCCAGCGCCCGGCCGAGCACGGCGCTGACGCGCACGACGCGGATGCCCGGTGGCAGGCGCCGTGGACGGGTCATCCGGGGAGCCTCCGCCCGCGTCCTGGCCCGCAGCTCGTCGACGCCAGCCCGCCACGGCATCGACGGCGGCTCGACGATCCAGGGCGCGGTGGAGGAGAAGGCGCCGACCTTCAGGTCTTGCGGCTGGCCGGCGGAGGTCGGTTGCCGACGATCAGTCACGCACCGGCGCGATCACCAGGCAGCCGTTGTGCCCGCCGAATCCGAAGGAGTTGGACAGGACGGGGGCAGGTTCCCAGGGGCGGGGGGCGCCGTGGACGACGTCGAGGGGGATCTCGGGGTCCGGTTCCCCGTAGCCGGCGGTGGGCGGGATGAGCTTCCTGTCGATGCTCAACACCACCGACACCGCCTCGATGGCCCCGGCCCCACCGAGCGCATGCCCGGTCACACCCTTGATCGACGTCACCGGCGGCCCCGGCGTGCCGAACACCTTCACGATGGCCTGCGCCTCGGCCAGGTCGTTGAGCGGGGTGGAGGTCCCGTGGGCGTTGACGTGGCCCACCGCCGCGGGCGACAGCTCGGCATCGGCCAGGGCCAGTTCCATGCACGACGCCGCTCCGGCGCCGCCGGGAGCGGGTGCGGTGATGTGATGGGCGTCGGCCGTCGAGGCCGCCCCGAGCACCTCGCCGTAGATGCGGGCCCCGCGGCGCCGGGCGTGCTCGAGCTCCTCGAGGACCACGGCCGCCGCCCCTTCGGCCACTATGAAGCCGTCGCGACGTGCGTCGAACGGACGCGAGACGCCGGAACTGGAGAGCGCCGTCATGTTGGTGAAGGCGGCGATCCCGAGCGGCGTCATGGCCGCCTCCGAGCCGCCGCCGATGGTCACGTCGCAGCGGCCAGTGGCGATCAGCCGGGCAGCGGCGGCGACGGCGTGGGTGCCTGCCGCACAGGCGGTGGCGATGGTCTCGCACGGTCCGTGCCAGCCGGCCCGCATGGAGATGGTGGCGGCGCCGGCGTTCGGCATCATCATGGGGATGAGGAAGGGTGAGATGCGCGACGGCCCCTTCTCCTGGAGGACCACGCTCTGCGCCTCCAGCGACTCGAGGCCGCCCACGCCGGTGGCGAACACCACCCCGGCACGGTCGGGATCGGGGTCGGCCTCGCCGGCGTCGGCCCGGGCCATGTCGGCGGCGGCCACCGAGAACTGGGCGTAGCGGTCGATGCGCCGCGCCTCTTTGGGCCCGAACCACAGGGTCGGATCGAAGTCATGCACCCGGTGCGCACCCGCGGGCGCCGGGCCCAGCAGCCCCTCCCAGAAGGCGTCCGCCCCGATGCCGCAACACGACACCACGCCGACGCCGGTCACCACCACCCGCCGGCCGCGGACGGGCCCTCGGGCGTCGATGCCGAGCAGCATGACGCTCAGATCTTGGCCGAGATCAGGTCGTAGGCCTGGCCCACCGTCTCGATGCCCTCGAGCTCCGACTCCTCCACGGTGATGTCGAAGGCCTCCTCCAGTGCCATGACCAACTCGACGAGGTCGAGGCTGTCGGCGTCGAGGTCGTCGCCGAAGCGTGCCTCGGGGACGATCTTGTCCTCGGGCACCTGGAGCACCTCCACGGCACACGAACGGAACTTGTCGAAGGTGGCATCGCTCACCACTGGTCTCCTTTGCTCATCGATTCACAGGCCCATGCCCAAGCCACCGTCCACGGGCAAAACCGCCCCGGTGACGTAGGTGGCGTCGTCGGAGGCCAGAAAGGCGACCGCTCCGGCCACCTCCGCGGGGGTGCACCTCCGGCCCAGCGGCACCATCGACGTGAGGGTCTCGAGGCGGGCTTCGCCCAGGTCAGCGATCATATCCGTGTCCACCACGCCCGGAGCCACCACGTTGACGGTGATGTCCCGGCTGCCTACCTCGCGCGCCAGCGAGCGGGCCATGCCCACGAGCCCGGCCTTGGCTGCACCGTAATTCACCTGCCCCGGCGAGCCCATGAAGGCGACCACCGACGACACCAGGACGATCCGACCTCGATGAGCGCGCACCATGGGCCCGAGGGCACGGCGCACGACGCGGTACACCCCGGTCAGGTCGGTCTCCAGCACCTGCCGCCAGATCTCCTCCCCCATGCGCAGCAGGAGCGTGTCCTTGGTGATCCCGGCATTGGCCACCAGCACCTGTACCGGTCCGAGCGTCTTCTCCACCTCGGTGAAGGCGGCGTCGACGGAAGCGGGGTCGGCGACGTCGCAGCGGACGGCGAGCAGCCCGGGCAGCTCAGGCGGGGGGCTCGTGCGGTAGGTGGCGGCGACTGTGTCGCCCTGGTGGAGGAAGCGCCGGGCACAGGCCAGTCCGATACCCCGATTGGCCCCTGTGACCAGTACGACCCGGGGGCCGTCGGGCGCAGGCACGGCGGCGTCGGTGCTGTTCATGCGGGGGCCGATGCTGTCATGGGCGGCGCGAGCCGGCCAAAGCCGGCCGGTGCCATCACTCCCCGGTGCGCTCCACCCGCAGCCACGCCACCGGCTGCCCGGCCACCAGCCGCTCGCCGGCCAGGGCCAGGAACCCGGCCAGCTGCCCGGCGAAGGGGGTGCGGACCTCGACGGCGCCGACCCTTCCGAGCAGCGCCCCGACCTCCACCGGTGTGCCCGCCGCCTCGCCGGCCGCTTGCTGGCCGCGCAGCCGGGCGCCGGGAGACGGGACGAAGAGCTCGGCGGGCTGGAACAGACCGGCAGCAGGGGAGACGACCAACCGCACGCTGGTGGTGAGCCGCTCGCCGTGGTGTCCTTCGTGGGCGCCGGCGCCAACCTCCTTGCCGGCCAGCACCGCCACCAGCTCGTCGATGTCCTGCGGCTTCTGGATGGCCAGGGCCGTGGCCGACGGCAGGGTTCGCCGCGCCAGTCCCGCCAGCACGCCGCCCGGGCCCAACTCCACGATGGGCTCGCCACCGAGGCCGCCGATGGCTTCGAGGCTCTGTCGCCATCGCACGGGACTGCACAGCTGAGCGGAAAGCAGGCTCGGCCAGTCGGCGCCCCGCCGGTGGGCCCGGGCGTCGACGTTGGCCACCACCGGTGTGTCGGTGTCGGTGAAGTTGGTGTCGGACAGCGCCTTGCGCAACCGGGCTCGGGCCGGCGCCATGAGGGCGGTATGGAAGGCGCCGCCCACCGCCATGGACATGGCCTTGCGCGCCCCCAGCTCCTTGGCCAGTGCGGAGGCGGCCTCCACCGAGTCCACGGTGCCGGCGATCACCACCTGGCCCGGGGCGTTGTAGTTGGCCACCCACACCTCGCCCTCGGCCCGCTGGCAGGCTGCCTCCACGGTGTCGTCGTCGGCGCCCAGCACCGCCGCCATGGTCCCGGGCTGCTCCTCGGCGGCGTCGTGCATGGCCTCGCCGCGCTCGACCACCAGTCGCACGCCGTCCTCGAAGGCCAGCGCTCCGCTCGACACCAGCGCGCTGTACTCGCCCAGGCTGTGGCCGGCGCAGACGCTGGGCTCGATCCCGACCCGCTCCACGGCGTCGAGGACGACCATGCAGAGAACGAAGGTGGCCAGCTGGGCGTTGTCCGTGCGGGTCAGCTCCTCCTGCCCGGCTTCGAGCAGCAGGCGGCCCACGTCCCGGCCGGAGAGCGAAGAGGCTTCGGCCACGACCTCCCAGCTGGGATGGTCCGTCCAGGGCCGGCCCATGCCGGGCCGCTGTGACCCTTGGCCGGGGAAGGTGAAGGCCGGCACCGTGCTCGTGCGCTCCTCTCGGGGATGCGGCCGGCCGCGCGATCGGGTGATGAGGTGATCGGGTGGTCGGGGTGATCGGGTGGGTAGCCAGGGTGGCACGCGCGGACGGCGACGTCACATTACCCAGCAGTACGCCCTTTGCCGCCCGGTCTCGCCGCTTGGCGGTGCCCGTTCCTCAGGGGGGGGTGGCTGACGGTCCGGCAGCCGGACCCGCACCGACGCCCCCCCTCCCGGGACGTCCTCCACCCATGCGCTGCCCCCATGGAGCTCGGCGAACTGGCGCACCACGTAGAGGCCCACTCCCGTTCCCCGCGCCATGGGGTCCAAGCTCTCGAACAGCTCGAACACCTGCTCCTTGGCCTCGTCGGGAATGCCTGGGCCGCGGTCGTCCACGGCGATCACGACCTCGCCGTCTTCACCCGCCCCCACGGTGATCTCGATACCGGTGCGCCCGTACTGCTCGGCGTTGGCCAGCAGGTTCCGCACGATGCGTTCGGTGAGACCGGCATCGACGTCGAAGACGGCGCGTCCCGCCTCGAAGCCGGTGTGGACCTGCACCGGGGCGCGGGCCTCCTCGGCACAGCGCCGGGCCAGGGCCACGACGTCGGTGGGGGTGCGGTACAGGTCGACCTTGCCCGAGCCCAGGTGGTCCACGTCGAACAGGTTGGACATGAGCACCTGCATCTGGCGCGCGGCGCGCCGCATCTCCTTGGCCCGGTACTGGACCTGGTCGTCCGTCGGTTGCGCCGAGGTGAGCGCCTCCACGTGGGCATCGATGGTGGCCAGCGGTGAGCGCATGTCGTGGGACATGGCCAGGAGCACGGCCTCCTTGAACCGGTTGGCCTCCTCCAATCGCGTCCTGGCAAAGGCCAGCTCGCTCATGTCCCGGATGGCCCAACGGACCAGCCGGTCTCCGGAGCCCTCTGCCTCCGTCCCGGGAGCCCCCGCCGCCGACACCGAGACCCTGAGCCAGGCCAGCACTTCCTGGTGCCCGGGCCGCTTCAGCAGGACTTCGAGGTCTGCTTCTCCTCCGCCTCCCGTCATGCGGTCGACCAGACGGAACACACGACCGAGATCACGGTGTGCGGCGAAGAAGCTGGAGATCCGCCGGTGCAACAGCCGGGCGGGCGGGATCCCGAGCAGGTCACCGGCCGCCTGGTTCGCCTCGAGGATCCTCCCCTGTGGGTCGGTGACGAGATAACCGTCGGGTGCCAGGTTGAACAGTTCCTCGTACCGGTGGCGCTCGAGGTCGGCCAGAGCGGCGGCGGCCTCGAGCTCGTCGGCCTGCTGTTCGAGCTCTTCCGAGGTGACCGACAGCTCCTCCACCGAGACCGACAGGCTCTCGAGGATCTCGGGGACGAGCTCGACGGCTCGGCCGGCGTCCTGCTCGAGCATCTCCCGGAGCTCGCCCAGGCGGTCGGACAACCGGGAGGTGAGCTGCAGCAACGGCGACCAGTCGCCGGTCACGGCTCGATCTCGCTGATGACCAGCACCACTCCGGAGGCGGGCGCCGGCCCCGAGATCGGGGTGACGACCACCTCGAAGCGAGCGGGACGCCCGGTGCGGACCATGCCGTCGACCGTCACCGTCTCCTTCTTGCTGCGTCCGTCGAGACAAGCCCTGACGGCCGCCTGCAGGGGCCCGATGGGAAGCCCGACGTCGAGCGCCGCCAGCGAGCGCCCCGTCACCTCGTCGGTGGTCAGCCCCCATAGCCGCTCGGCCACCGGGTTCCACAGTTCGATCAGCAGCTCGCTGTCGAGGACGACGACCGCGGACGAGATGCTGGCCAGGAGCGAGCCCAGACGATCGTTCAGGTCCTCCACTTCGATGGCCCGTTCGCGCAGCTCCTGGTTGGCCGTCTCCAGCTCCTCGTTGGTGGAGCGGAGCTCCTCGTTCATCGTCTCGAGCTCCTCATTCGAGGACTGGAGCTCCTCGTTGGTGGTCTCGAGCTCCTCGTTGGTGGAGTGCAGCTCCTCGTTGGTGGTCTCGAGCTCCTCATTCGAGGACTGGAGCTCCTCGTTGGTGGTCTCGAGCTCCTCGTTGGTGGAGCGGAGCTCCTCGTAGGTGGTCTCGAGGTCCTGGCGTGCCCGCTGGAGCTCGTCTCTGGCCCGCTTCACGTTGGTCACGTCGGCGAAGCTGATGGCGGCGCCCAGCGCTCCGTTGTCGGCACCGGTGAGTGGGTTGACGACGATGTCGAAGACCTGCGTCGAGCCGTCGGGGAAGGTGCGTTCGGCTCCGCGGATGTGCACGGGCCGGCGCTCGCTGTAGGCCTGTTCCATCCTCGACCGGAGCTCGGCCGGCCGGTAGGAGATCTCCAGGCTCCCGAGCGGCTGCCCGATGTCGTCCAGGCTGATTCCGAACACCCCGCGCGCCTCGGCGTTGGCGTAAGTCAGGCTGCCGTCGATGTCGACGGCGATCAGGGCGACGGGCACGGCATCCATGGCCAACTCCCGCAGGCTACGTCCCAGGCTCCGGAGGGGCACCTCCTGGCCCGCCAGCGCGGGCATCGTCCGCTCCCGGGGGGTGGGGGCGTCGGTCTTGGTGAACAGGCGGTGCTTCATGCTCAGAGGACTGAACATGGTGGTGTGCGACAGCAGCATCTCCGCCTTGCCCAGGAAGAGGTATCCCTCGAGGTCGAGGGCGAAGTGGAAGCGGTTGAGGATGTTGGACTGCGTCTCGGCGTTGAAGTACATGAGGGTGTTCCGGCACACCAGGAGGTCCAGCCGGCTTATGGGCGCGTCGGCGGTCAGATCATGCCGCCCGAAGATCACCGCCCGCCGCAGCCCCGGGCGCACCGCGTTGCGTTCGCCGTTCATGTCGAAGTACCGCTCCTCGAAGGCGAGCGGCACGTCGGACATGGCCTTGGCCGGGTAGACCCCGGCCCGTGCCTGGGCCAGTGCCTCCTGGTCGATGTCGGTGGCGTAGATCTTCACGGCGTCGCGCAGTTCGGTGAGGTGCAGCGCCTCCGCCAGCAGCATGGCGATGGTGTAGGCCTCCTCCCCCGAGGCACACCCGGCGCTCCACACCCGCACCGCCTCGCCCGGCTGTGTGTGCTCGACGAGCTCGGGGATGACGTGCTCGGCCACGAAGTCCCAGGCGGGTTTGTCCCGGAAGAAGCTGGTGACGTTTATGAGGATGGTGTTGAACAGCTCGTTGAACTCGTCGACGTCGGCTTCGAGCAGGTCCCGGTAGTCGGTGAACGAATCCAGCTGCAGATCCGACATGCGCTTGCAGATCCGGCGGGTGAGCGTCGTCCGCTTGTAGCCCGAGAAGTCGAACCCGCGCGACGCCCGGACGTAGCCGAGCAGGCTCTCCAGCTCGGGGTCGGGCTGGGGTTCGGCGTTCACGGTGTGCTCCCGGTCACCAGGGTGACGAGGGCGGGGGCGATCTCGGGCGCCGGCAGGACGAAGTCCACCTGACCGGTCTCGATGGCGGCGCGCGGCATGCCGGCGAATTCGGAGTCGGCCGGATCCTGGACGATCACCGTTCCGTTCACCGCCTTCACCGCTCGCACCCCCATGCTGCCGTCGCTGCCGGTGCCGGTGAGGACCACGGCGATGACGCGGTCCTTGAAGGCGCCGGCCACCGACTCGAACAGCAGGTCGGCGGACGGACGGACGAAGTGGACCAGCTCCGAGTGGCTGAGCGACAGCGTGCCTTCGGCGTTGACCAGCACGTGATTATCCGGCGGTGCGATGTAGACGTAGCCGGGCTCGAGGGCCTCGCCGTGGGAGACCTGCTTGACCTGGAGCGTCGTGCGCTTATCCAGGATCTCGGCCAGCAGGCTGCGATGGCGGGGGTCGAGATGCTGGACGACCACGATGGGCACGGGGAAGTCCGCCGGGAGCTGGGAGAGGACGGTGGACAGCGATGCGATGCCGCCGGCAGAGGCGGCCATGACCACCACGTCGAAGGACGGCGCTGGCTGCTGCTCATCGTTGGTCGTGGCAACTCCTGCTGCTTCTTGGCCTTTTCAGCTTTGCACAGCGGCGGTGCGGCCGGAACAGCCGGGCGGTGCGCGCCCGGCCCTTCTATCCTGGGACCGGTGACCGTCGACTCCAGGCGGAGTGTCCTGCTGGTCGACGATCACCTCACCTTCTCCGAGGCATTCGCCTTGGCCGTGGACGAGACCGACGACCTGCACTGCGTGGGGACGGTGTCGAGCCTCGCCGAGGCCATGGCGGCGCTCGATCGGCTCGATCCCGACGTGGTGGTGCTCGATCTCGGACTGCCCGACGCCCAGGGGGCGAGCGCGGTGGCCCAGCTTCTCCACGGGCACAGGGACCGGCGGATCCTCGTGCTCACCGGCCGGCTGGAGCTGGAGCTGCTCCGCCAGGCCCTTGACGCCGGGGCGGCCGGGTTCCTGCACAAGGACTCCCCGATCGCCGTGGTGCTCGATGCCATGCGCAGCCTTCCCCGTCATTGCGTCGTGGTGCGGCCGTCGATGCTGCTCGCCCTGCTGCAGCGGCACACCGGTCAGCCACTGCCGGCCTCGGCGGGCATCCTGAGCCGCCGCGAGCTCGAGGTCCTCGGCCTGCTGGCCGACGGGCTCACCCCGAAGGTGATCGCCTCGCAGCTCGGCATTTCCATCACCACCTGCCGCGGCTACATCAAGAACGTGTTGAGCAGGATGGGGGCACACTCACAGCTGGAAGCGGTGTCGATGGCGCGGCGCGAAGGCCTGCTCTGACCCTGTGACCGGACTTCCGACGTCGTGGCCCTTGCCGATGTGCTGGTCGTGGGGAAACCCCCCATCAGGGGGGCGCACGACCCGCCAATTGGGCTAGTCACCGATGGGCAGGCAGAGGACCATGGGCATGTGGAGCGCCCGGAGGAGCTCGACGGGGACATCTTGATCGTGGACGACGACCCCGCGGTGCGGACCTCCATGGCCATGGTCCTGCGATCTTGCGGCTATTCCGTCGCCGAGTGCGAAGACGGGTCCAAGGCGCTCGAGCACCTCCGCAGCAGGACCGTGCGGGCCATGCTGCTCGACCTGCAGATGCCGGTCCTCGACGGCTTGGGATTGCTCGACCGCCTCGACGACCCGCCCCCCGTGGTCGTCGTCTCGGCCCGCCAGTACGACGCGGCGGTGGCCGAGCGCAGGGAGAAGATCTTCGCCTGCATGCAGAAGCCGGTGTCGGCCGACGATCTCATCGCCGTGGTGAGCCGGGCCCTCGACGAGCCGGCGAGCGCGGTGCACTTCGACCGATCCTGACCTCGCCTCTTCCCCGGGGTCGTCTCTGCAGCGGCGGTCGTTCCGAAGCACCCGGCTACAGTGAGCACCACCACGACCGGCCCGAGTGTTGGAATCGGAAGACAAGGTGCCCTCAAAAGGCATTGTCCGAAAGGGCGTGCGGGTTCGAGTCCCGCCTCGGGCACCACACCTGAGGCAGCACACCTGAGGCACCACACCTGAGGCCCACCCTCGGGCACAACACGTGCGGCAGCGCACGACCCACGGTGCGTACAATTCGCGTCCCCTATGCGCCCCATGCGCCGGTCCCTGGTCGAGCGGTCCCTGCGGGACGTCCACGGCCGGCTGGTACGCGCTCGCCAGGAGCTCGCCCTGCTGGACGAGCAGCTCCGGACGCTCAACGACACGGCTGACGACGCCCGGCTCCGGGCCCTCGTCTCGGAGACCCCGGTGGCGGGCTCGGACTACTCCGACGCCCAGCGCACGGCGGACGCCGCGGCCCGGGCCCGTCAGGCGCTGGCCGCAACCGTCGACGAGCTCGAGCACCGCCAGGACGAGTTGCTCATGCGGCTCGGCGACAGGACCTGAGCGACCCCTCGCCGTCGGGCGGCCCGGCCTCCCTGTACCCTCGGGCACAGCGAAGCGAGACGGACCACAGCGAAGCGAGACGGACGAGGAGAAGGGAACTCCCCGCATGCCCGAGCGCAGCAAGCGCGTTGTCATCGCCGAGGACGAGGCCATCATCCGCCTGGACCTGAAGGAGATCCTCGAGTCCGAGGGCTACGAGGTGGTGGGAGAGACCGGTCGCGGCGA
>DATHCF010000036.1:0-11813 GCA_035319705.1 Acidimicrobiales bacterium
CCCATGATCACCTGATCGCCCTCGAGCGTGCCGGACACGAACGGACGGTCGTTCAGCATCACGGAATGGGCCAGATCCGCCTGGGCGTGGGCCAGCAGCGGGTCGAGCTCGAGCGGCATGGCCGAGAGCACGAGGACGCGCGGCGTGCAGGTCCCCGCGCCCCGTTCCGTGGTACCGGCCGCGGCTGGCAGGGCCAGGGTCCCGCTGCCTACGGCGACGGCCAACGCCGACAACATGGGAGAAACAATCCGCCGTCGTGCCATGTGCACCTCGCCGCCCGGGGCGCCTCTCCGCCGAGGTGCCCGCCGCTCGATGTTCCCAGTCGAGGGCGCGGTGGGTCAATCGGGGCCGAGATTGGCCTTCTCCGGCCGCCCCTAGACTGCGGTCGGAGTCGCCACACAACCCGGGAGGAGCCGCCGATGCCAGGCCCCGAGACGATGCTCGAGCCCCTCCCCACCCCGCCGAGCTTCGACGACGTGGAGGACGAGCGTGTGCACCGCAAGCAGCGCCTGGCCGCCGCCTTCCGTCTGTTCTCCAAGTTCGGATTCGAGGAGGGCGTGGCCGGCCACATCACCGCCCGCGACCCGCAGTTCCCCGACAGGTTCTGGGTGAACCCCTTCGCCGTCTCCTTCGCCCACATCTCGGTGTCCGACCTCATCTGCGTGGACGCGAACGGCGAGGTGGTCGAAGGCACCAAACCCGTTAACCGGGCCGCCTTCGCCATCCACTCCCAGGTGCACGCGGCGCGTCCCGACGTGATGGCGGCCGCCCATTCCCACTCGGTCTACGGCAAGTCCTGGTCGGCGCTCGGCCGCCTGCTCGACCCCATCACCCAGGACGTGTGCGCCTTCTACCAGGACCACGGGCTGTTCGACGACTACACCGGCGTGGTGATCGACCTCGAGGAGGGAAAGCGCATCGCCGCCGCGCTGGGCGAGCACAAGGCGGCCATCCTCCGCAACCACGGTCTGCTCAGTGTCGGCCACACCGTCGACGAGGCGGCGTGGTGGTTCATCACCATGGAGCGCTCCTGCCAGGCGCAGCTGCTGGCCGAAGCGGCGGGAACACCGGTCAAGATCGATCCCGACAACGCCGCGCTCACCGCCTCACAGGTGGGTGGGCACTACGCCGGGTGGTTGAGCTTCCAGCCGCTCTACCAGAAGATCGTGCGCGAGCAGCCCGATCTGCTCGACTGACGCGGCCCACCGCGAGCAACCCCCGGCGCCCGATGGACCGGCCGCTGCGCTTCGGCATCTTCATGGCCCCGTTCCAGCCGGCGGGCCAGAACCCGACGCTCGCCCTGGAGCGTGACCTCGAGCTCCTCGTCCGCCTGGACCAGCTCGGCTTCGACGAGGCGTGGATCGGCGAGCACCACTCGGCCGGTTACGAGATCATCGGCTCGCCCGAGCTGTTCATCGCCACCGCCGCCGAGCGTACCCGCCACATCAGGCTCGGAACCGGGGTGGTGTCGCTCCCCTACCACCACCCCTTCATGGTGGCCGAGCGCATGGTGCTGCTCGACCATCTGACACGCGGCCGCGTCATGTTGGGCGTGGGCCCCGGTGCGCTGCCGTCGGATGCCTCCATGCTGGGCCTCGACCCTCTGCGCCAGCGGCCGATGATGGAGGAGTCGCTGGAGGCCATCTGGCCCTCCTCCACAGCGACGAGCCGGTCGACAGGCAGACCGACTGGTTCGCCTTGCGCCAGGCCCGCCTGCAGCTGCGTCCCTACACGCGCCCACGCTTCGAGGTGGCGGTGGCGGCACAGGTGTCTCCGGCCGGCCCGCGCGCGGCGGGACGCTTCGGCCTGTCGCTGCTCTCCATCGGCGCCACCACGGCCGGGGGCTTCGACGTCCTCGGGTCGCACTGGACGACCATGGAGGAGCGAGCCGCCGAGTTCGGCACCAACGTCGACCGTCGCCAGTGGCGGCTCGTCGGCCCGATGCACCTGGCCGACACCGAGGCTCAGGCGCGGCGTGACGTCGAGTTCGGCTTGGTCCGCTGGATCGACTATTTCCAGCGCATCGCCGCCCTCCCGCTGGCGCCCGAGGGCGTCGAGCCCGAAAAGGCGGCCGAGATGCTGTTCGAGATGGGCTTCGCCGTGGTCGGCACGCCGGAGACGGCCATCGCCCAGATCGAACGGCTGGCCGAGCAGTCGGGCGGCTTCGGGACCTATTTGATCATGGCGACGGAGTGGGCCGACCGTGAGGCCACCTTGCGCTCTTACGAGCTGTTCGCCAGCGAGGTCATGCCGCATTTCCAGGGATCGGCGCTGCGCCTGGAAAAGGCGCGCGATGCGGCGGCCGATCGACGGCCCGAGTTCGTCGGGCATCTCGGGGGCGCCGTCATGCAGGCCATCTCCGACCATCACGCCGAGCGCCAAGAGCGAACCTCCGACCGGGAACAGCGCACGAGCCCGGCGTAGGCTCTGCACGTGGCGGTGACGACCGAAGGCGCCAAGGCCGAAGAGCCTTCCGGCTCCGGCGGCGTGCCGCCGGCCGTGCCGTCGCCGCCGCGGCTGGCCGAGGTCTTCGAGGCCGTGGCCGCAAACGTCGCCTTGGCCTTCGTGGGCGAGGAGGAGACCGTGCGCCTGGCCCTGTGCTGTCTCATGGCGGAGGGCCATCTGCTGGTGGAGGACTACCCCGGGGTGGGTAAGACCACCTTGGCCAAGGCGTTGGCGCGGTCGCTGGGACTCGGTTTCGGGCGGGTGCAGTTCACCGCCGATCTCCTGCCCGTCGACGTCACCGGCGCCGTGGTGATCGACCGTCAGCACGGGGAGCTCAAGTTCCGTGCCGGCCCGGTGTTCACCAACGTGCTGCTGGCCGACGAGCTCAACCGGGCATCGCCCAAGGCGCAGTCGGCCTTGCTCGAGGCCATGGAGGAGCGCCAAGTGAGCGTGGACGGCACCAGCCACCTCCTGCCACGTCCGTTCATGGTGGTGGCCACCCAGAATCCCTACGACTCGGCGGGAACCTTCCCCCTCCCCCACAGCCAGCTCGACCGTTTCCTCATGCGCCTCAGCGTGGGGTATCCCGACCGGCAAAGTGAGGACGAGCTGCTGGCCGCGGCGGGGAACCGTCCGGTGCCCGAGCTGCTGTCGGCGGTGGCCGGAGACGACTTCGTGCTGGCCTTCGCCGCCTCCCTCCAACAGGTGCACGTCTCCGCAGCGGTACGTGCCTACGTGCTCGACATCGTGAGCGCCACCCGCGTCCATCCCGACCTGGTCGTCGGCGCTTCGCCGCGCGCGGCGTTGGCGGTGGTGCGCTTGGCCTCGGCCATGGCGCTCTCCGCCGGCCGCGACTTCGTCACGCCCGACGATGTCAAGCGGGTGGCCGGGCCAGCGCTGGCCCACCGTCTGCTGGCCCACGTCGCCGGATCGGCCGACGAGGTGCTGGCGCACGTCCTCGAGCGGGTCCGGGTCCCGGTTCCCGGCGGATCGCGCTAGGGCGGCTGTGGTCACCGGGCGCGGGCTGACGCTGTCGGCCGGCGCCGTGCTGCTGGCGCTGGTGGGCCTTGGTCTCGGCGTCGAGGAGTTCGTGCTGGTCGCCGCCACGTTGGGCGTACTGCTGGTGGCCGGTACCGGCGTGCTGGTGGCCCGGGTCCGACGCATCCGTCGGTGGTTGACGGCCAACGTGGACGTACCGCTGACGGCCGGCGTGGGGGAGGTTGCGGCCGGGCGGCTGACACTGGGCAACGAGAGCCGGAGCTGGATGGCGCCGCTGGCGCTGAGCCCGCCGCGCTGGACGGTGTCCTACCCCGGCTTCCGAGCGCTGCCATGGCGCGACCCGGCGCCGTCTTCCGCACCGCCGGCGCCACGTCGTCTGCGCCGGGTTGCCCTCCTGCGTTGGGACATCGACCTCGCACCACACGACCGATGGGAGGGCGTCATCGCTCTGCCGACTTCGAGCAGAGGGCTGTGGACGCTCGACGTCCTCGAGCTGTGGTGCGCTGACCCCCTGCGGCTCGTGTGCTGGACGGTGCCGATCCGGAGCCGCTCGCACTCGGTCGTGCTGCCACGTCCGGTGGGCGAGCAGCCGGCTGATGGAGATCGACCGACCCGAGGGTCGCCCGAGGCCGGTCCGTCGTGCCTGGCGCTGGCAGCGAGCGGGAGCGAGGATTTCGCCGGCCTGCGTCCGTATGTTGCCGGTGACCGGTTGGCCCGGTTGCACTGGCCGTCGGTGAGCCGCGGCGGCGACCTGTTGGTGCGCCACTTCGTCGACGAGTCGGCGTCGCGCACCCTGGAGATCGCGATCGACACCCGCTCCTGGCGCGTGGAGCAGTCGGTGGCGGCGGCGGCGGCCGAAGGTCTCGGTGCGCTGGGCCGCGGTGCACGGGTGACGTTGCGCACCTCGGCCGGTGAGCGTCTCGTCGTCAGCCCGGGCCCGCTGGCTCGTCTGGAGCTGCTCAGAGCCTTGGCCGTGGTGGCACCCCAGTCCGACCACCACTCGGCGGTGCTGCGCGACCTGGCACCGGCGCGTCGGCCGTGACGACACACCGGTCCTCGTCGATGGCGCTGCAGGCCGCCCTGCTGGCCCCGGCAGCGGCGGCCGGTGTGGGCCTCGTCCGCCTCACCAGCTCCCCCACCCACGGCTCGGTGGTGTTGCCGGTTCTGCTGGCAGTGGTGGCCGGTGTGGTGGTGCCGGCCGGCGTGTGCCGGGCGGCCGGGCGGGTGCTCGGCCTCGCCGCCGGGGTGGTGGGCGTGGCACTGGTTTCGGTGTGGAGCGTGCTGCCTTCGGCCACCACCTGGGGGCTGCCCACCGCGCACACCGCGCACGTGGTGGCGCTGGTGTCGACGGCGGCGTGGCAGCTGACACGACACACGCCGACCCCCGTACCGGCCTCCAGCGGCGTGGTGTTGTGGATCACCGCTGGGGCCGGCCTCACGGCGTGCATGTCGGCGGCCGTGCTCGGAGGGGCCCTCGCCGGCCGACGCCGGCGCCTCTCGGTGATCGTGGCCCTTGTTCCCAGCGTCGGGCTGTTCTGCTACGCGGCGTTGCTGAGCTCCGGGGCCGACCGCCCTGTTTCCACCGCGGCGTACCTGGCCGGTGCGCTGGTCTTCGTGGTGGTGGCTGACGCGGTCTGGTGGGGGCCAGCCGGCTCGGCCCGGCGGCGGTGGCGGCCGACGGCGCTCGTGGGGCTTTTGACCGTTTCGCTCGGCGCCGCGGTGCCGTTGGCGTTGGGCCCCGGGCTGTCGGGACTGCGGTTGTCGGCCTTCGCCGAGGCTCCCCCGCCGGTGGCCGGCTCGGCCGACGGCGACGTCGCCCGGCAGGCGAACAGCATCGGTCAGGGTTTCCTGGTCGACGACCTGGGTGCCGTGCTGCGCAACGCGTCCGACGCCGTGCTGTTCGTCGCCCGAAGTCCGGTCCCCACCTACTGGCAGGTGGCCTCGCTCACCACCTTCGACGGGAGCAACTGGGTGGCCGATTCCGCCACCAAAGCCGAGGTGCAGGGGTTCGCCGCCATCGGTGGCGAGCAGCCGGTGCTCGTCGAGCCGGCGGTCACCGCTACCTTCAGCGCCTCGATCCAGATCGCGCAGCTCCAGACGACGCTGTTGCCGGTGCCACCGGGGACGGTCTCGGCAAATGGAGACGGCGCCGTCGACCAACCAGGCGTCGGGGTGTTCCTCCCCAGCGGCTCTCCGCCGGGAACGGAGGTCACCGTGGTGGTGGCATCGCCGGAACCGATACCGGCCTCCGAGGCGACCGTGCCCGAGAATGACCCGGCGACGGCGCCCTATCTCGCCTTGCCACCCTTGCCCTCGGAAGTGCCGGCGCTGGCCAGGAGAATCGTGGGTGGCCTCGCCAATCCGCTGGAGAAGGCACTGGCCTTGACCGGCTTCTTCCAGGGACACGGGTTCCGGTTCTCATTGTCCGCCGACTACACAGGTCCGCAGCCACTGGAGGCGTTCCTGTTCCACACCCGCAGTGGCTTCTGCCAGCAGTTCGCCGGCGCCTTCGCCGTGCTGGCCAGAGCCGTCGGACTGCCCACCCGCCTGGCAGTGGGCTTCACCACCGGCACACCGGGGCCCGCTCCCGGCAGTTTCGTGGTGACCGGCGCCGACGCCCATGTGTGGCCGCAGGTTTACCTGGGACCGCTCCTGGGATGGGTCTCCTTCGAGCCCACACCCTCCTCCGGCCAGGCCTCGCGCCCCTCCGGTGTGCTCGCTGCGGTGGTCCCACAACCCACGAACGCGTCGAGCACGCCCGCTTCTGCGTCCGCCCGCGCCGCCGCGGCCAACCGGCATGCCCCCACCGGTCCGTCGGCCGGCTCTTCCACCGTCCGCTCTTCGGGGCGACGCGGGGTGGGCGGGGGCGCCGGCAGCGCACCGTCAGCACTCGGCTCGGCGCTGTGGTGGGCGCTGGCCTGCGGCGCTGTGGTGGGCGTCGCCGTGCTGCCCATCAGGCGCCGATTGGCGCGGCTGGTTGTTCGGGTGCGTCTGCGGACGCTGCCGAACCGGGCGGCGGTGGTGGCGCACTGGCGCCAAGCCGAGGGAGCCCTCGCCCGTCGACGGATGCCTCGCCGCCCGAGCGAGACGCCGCTCGAGCACGCCAGGCGCGTGGCGCCCGGTCTCGACGGAGCAGCTGCTTCCTATCGTCAGCTGTCGGAGTTGGCCTGCCTGGCCGAGTACTCCTGGCACGCAGTGCCGGACAGCGCGGTGGACAGCGCCCGCGCCCTCGAGCGCGCGGTCGTGCGCCGGCTACGTGAGCGCCCCCCGGTGAAGGTTCCCTGACGCTGTCCCCGCCGGTCGCAGGTGGCGGGCATCACAGCCTCCTTCAGGGTCGGGCGTCGAAGGTCGGGATCAGGTTCCGCGCCGCACGGGCCTCGTCGACCCGGCCCACCGGGGTGCCATGCGGTGCGGCGGCGATGGACTCCACACCTTCGACGCTTTGCGCTTCCATGGCGATGCGCTCGAAAGCGTCGGCCAGCGCCTCCAGGGTCTGCAAGCTCTCCGTCTCGGTCGGCTCGATCATGAGCGCTTCTTCGACGGTGAGGGGGAAGTACACGGTGGGAGCGTGGAAACCTTCCTCCAGCAGGCACTTGGCCACGTCGAGCGCCCGCACCCCGGTGCGGCGCTTGAGCGAAGCCGCCGAGAGCACGAACTCGTGCATGCACGGCCGGTCGAAGGGCACGTCGTAGCTGCCCGACAGCCGCGTCCGCAGCCAGTTGGCGTTCAGCACGGCCAGCTTCGCCACCTGCTCGAGGCCGTCACCGCCGTGGACGAGTACGTAGGCGAGCGCCCGGGCCAGCACGACGGCGTTGCCGTGCCAGGAGTGGATGCGTCCGATCGACCGCTTCGGGCTGTCCCACCCGAAGCGCTGCCCAGCGGTCGCGGCCCCCGTCGTTGCGGTGTCCAGGCGCACCGGGCGAGGACCGGGTAGGAACGGCGCCAGGCGGGCGGCCACCGCCACCGGCCCGGCGCCCGGCCCTCCCCCGCCGTGGGGGGTGGCGAAGGTCTTGTGCAGGTTCAGGTGCACGATGTCGAAGCCCATGTCGCCCGGCCGCACCACGCCCAAGATGGCGTTCAGGTTGGCGCCGTCGTAGTAGAGCAGCCCGCCCACCTCGTGGACGGCGCCCGCGATGTCGACGATCTCCTCTTCGAACAGGCCGAGAGTGTTGGGGTTGGTCAGCATGATGCCGGCCACCTCGTCGTCGAGCACCGTCCGCAGGGCCGACAGGTCGACACACCCGCGCTCGTCGCTCGGGACGGTCACCGTCCGGTACCCGCCCAGGGTCACCGACGCCGGGTTGGTGCCATGGGCCGAATCGGGGATGATCACCTTGCTGCGGGGCCGTCCTTGGGCCTCGTGCCACGCCCGCATCAGCAGCAGGCCGGTGAGCTCACCCGAGGCGCCGGCGGCCGGTTGCAAGGTGGCGCTGTGCATGCCGGTCACCTCGCACAGCGCCGTTTCCAGCTCCACCATGAGCTCGAGCCATCCCTGGGTGCAGCTCGGTGGGGCGGCGGGGTGGACGTCGGCCAGCCCCGGCAGTGCAGCCACGGCGTCGCATACCTTGGGGTTGTACTTCATGGTGCACGAGCCGAGTGGGTAGGCCCCGAGGTCGACCGAGAACTGCCGGTGGCTCAGGCGGGTGAAGTGCGCCACCAGGTCGCGCTCGGACACCTCGGCCAGCATGGGAGGTGCGCCTCGGCGGTGCTGCTCGGGCACCAGCTCCTCGAGTGGCGTCTCGGGCACGCCGGTGGTGCGCAGCTGCCAGGCGCGCCGGCCCGGCTGGGACAGCTCGAACAGCGTGGGCTCGGTGCCGCGCCCCATGAGCGGGGCGCTCGAGGCCCATCCTCCGGCCGCCGCCGTTGTCTCCGCCGGCGGTACGGGGTCGGCGTTCATTGCACCGCCTTCTCCAAGGCGGCGGCGAAGGCGTCGATCTCCTCGCGCCGTCGCCGTTCGGTCACCGCCACCAACAGCCCCCGGTCGCCGGCGCCGTACTCGTCGTCCAGGGCGATGCCGGCCAGGAAGCCCTCTTCCACCATCCGCTCCACCACGCCGTCGGCCGCCAGGGGGAGGCGCACGGCGAACTCGCGCACCGTCGGTGCTTCGCACAGCGGCTCGACGCCGGGGATCGACAACAGCGCCTGTCGGCAATAGTGCGCCCCGCGTGCCGAGCGCAGCGCGATCTCGGCGATGCCGGAGCTCCCGAGCCATCCGAGCTGGATGGCGGCGGTGACAGCCATGAGCGTCTGGTTGGTGCACACGTTGGAGGTGGCCTTCTCCCGGCGGATGTCCTGCTCCCGGGCGCGCAGGGTGGTGACGTAGGCCCGGCGCTGCTCGGCGTCGACGGTCTCCCCCACGAGCCGCCCCGGCAGGCGGCGCACGTGCGCGCTGGTACAGGCGAAGAGCCCCAGATACGGCCCGCCGAAGCCGAGCGGCATCCCGAGTGGCTGACCCTCGCCCACCGCCACGTCCGCGCCCCACTCCCCCGGCGGGCGCAGAATGCCGGCGCACACCGGATCGAAGGCCACGACCAACAGGGCCCCGGTGCGGTCGCACAGGGCGCGCGCCGCGCCGAGGTCCTCCAGGGCGCCGAGGTAGTTCGGGTATCCGACGACCACCGCTCCCGCTGCCTCGCCGTCGTCCGGCCATCGGCTCACGCCGCCGGCGAGCGGCACCTGCTCGATCCGGTGCCCGGTACCGGCGGCCAACGTGCGCACCACCGACCGCCAGCGCGGGTTCACGCCCGCCGACAGCAGCACGCGGTCGGATCCGCTGGCCGCCGCGGCCAGGTTGACGGCCTCGGCGAGCGCCGCTGCGCCGTCGTACAGCGAAGCGTTGGCCACCGCCATCCCCGACAGACGCGCCAGCAACGTCTGGAACTCGAACACCGCCTGCAGTACCCCTTGGGCCACCTCGGGCTGGTAGGGGGTGTAGGAGGTGACGAACTCCGAGCGCGAAGCCAGTGCCCGGGTGACGGGCGGGACCTCGTGGTCGTAGGCGCCACCCCCGGCGAAGCAGACCAGCTCCGCCCCGCACGGGCGGTTGGCGGCGGACAGCACCTGCATGCGGGCCATGACGTCGGGCTCGGGCACGCCCGGTGCCAGTGCCAGCCCGCTTGCCAGCCGCAGGGCGTCGGGCACCACGGCGAAGAGGTCGTCGAGCCGCTCCAAGCCGAGGAAGCCGAGCATGTCGGCGATCTCGGCGTCGGTGTGGGGGCTGTAGTTCGCCATCAGCTGGTCGTCTCGTCCCGGCCGACGAAGGGCAGGGCGGCTAGCTTCCCGCCGAGCTCCCGCCCGCGCTGGGACAACGTCACCTGCTCGCCGTCCGCCAATCGGGCGGCGGTGTCCACAAAAGCCATGGCGATGCCCCGTTCCAAGCTGGGAGAGAAGTTGCCGCTCGTGACCGTACCGACAGCGCGGCCGCCGTGATGCACCTCCGCCCCCTCACGCGGTGGCTGCCGGCCGTCTGCCACCACTCCTCGCAAGGCGCGCCGGACGCCCCGGGCCCGTTCGGCTTCGAGGGCGGACCGCCCCCGGAATTCGCCCTTGTCCCAGCCCACCACCCACGCGAGCCCCGCCTGCAGAGGGGTGATGCCCGGCCCGAGCTCGTGTCCGTGCAGCGGCAGGCCGGCCTCGAGCCGCAGAGTGTCGCGCGCTCCGAGCCCGGCGGGGACCACACCCACCTCGGTGAAGGCCCGCCACACCCGCGGCGCCACGTCGGCGGGGACCGCACACTCCACGCCGTCCTCGCCGGTATAGCCGGTGCCGGCCACGGTGGCCGGGGCGCCGCACAGCTCGAGCTCGGCCACCCGGAAGCGGCCGACGGCTGCCGCTTCGGGGGACACCTGGGACACAAGGCGCCGGGCCTGTGGGCCCTGCACGGCGAGCACGGCCCGCTCGGCCGTCACCTCCGCGCCGCCAACCGCCTGGCGGACCCGAGCGGTGTTGGAGGCGTTGGGCATGACGTCGAAGCTGTCCGGCTTCCGCCACCACACGATGATGTCGTCGAGCACCGAGGCGTCGCTCTCGTCGAGCAGGTGCGTGTACTGCGCCCGGCCGGGACCGATCTTGCGCAGATCGTTGGTGAGCTGACGCTGCAACACATCGAAGGCGCCCGAGCCCTGCACGCGCACCGTACCCAGGTGACTCACGTCGAACACGACGGCCGAGCTCCGGCAGGCCCGGTGCTCGGCCAAGGTGCCGCTCGGGTACTGCAGCGGCATCAGCCATCCGCCGAATTCGACCAGCTTGGCGCCGAGCCCCCGGTGCACGTCCTCCAGTGGTGAGTGGCGAAGCTCTGCCGCACCGTCGATCTCGGGCCCGGGCGTGTCGGTCGCCGGGGTGGAGGACGACGCGGGGCCCACGCCGGCAGCCTAGGCGGCCGGCGTCGTGCTCCGGCGAAAGCCGTACTTGGCCAGCAGTGCCTCGTAGTCCCGCTGGTACAGAAGCTTGACGTCGACGTCCGGATGGAGCGTGCGAAGACGGCGGACCTTGGCGTTCTTCTTGGTGACGAGCTTCTGGTTGAGCGTGGTCAGCTCGACGAAGCAGCCATGGTCGGGCAGATAGAAATCCGGACGAAAAGCGGCTGTCGGATGGCCCGACGCGTCCCAGTCCAAAGTGAACTCGACGGGTTCGTACTCCCAACGCACACCGTAGAAGTCGAGCAGCTCGGCGAAGTGACGCTCGGACTCGTGGGCGAACACCGTTGAGGGAGTTGCTGCCGGGCTCGAGCGTCTGCCCATGTCAGGACCTGCTCGAGCCCCCGCTGGCCGCCGCCGGGGTGCCGGCAGCTCCGGCCGGTGGCCGTTCCATCTGCACGATGGCGGCGTCGAGCTCTTCGAGCACTCCCGACAACGGGACGATGTTCAGCACACCTTGGCCGCCGCGCAGGAGATCGACGACCTCGCCGTCACCGTGGGCCAGCACCGAGTCGTGTCCCACCAGGACCAGGTTGGCCGCGGCCAGATCGGCACCGAGCCCGTCGCGCAGGCACTCCACGGCGCGCCGCGCCCGTTGCAAGGAGATGCCGGCATCGAGCAGTTGTTTGATCACCTTGAGCTCGAGCACGTCGGTGTAGGAGTACAGGCGTTGGGTGCCGCTGCCCTTGGCGTCGGCGATCGACGGGCGCAGCAGTCCGGTGCGCGCCCAGTAGTCGAGTTGCCGATAGCTGATGCCCACCAAGCCGCAGACTTGCGGTCCGCGAAAGCCGTCGGCGGCAACTGCGGCGGGCGCGGGGTTCATGCCGGGCAGTGACGCGCCGAACGCAACGCCATCGACCATCGGGGTCCTCCTCCACCTCAGGTTCAGACTCATCGTACTCCTCGTCACACGAGGGTAGTTACGACGCTGTGGTGGAAGGGGGATGCTCG
>DATHCF010000037.1:0-5072 GCA_035319705.1 Acidimicrobiales bacterium
CGAAGTACGGCTGGTGGCCATCCTCGACGCCGACAAGACCGGGTTCCTGCGCTCGGCCAGCTCCCTCATCCAGACCATGGGACGCGCGGCGCGCAACGTGGACGGCCAGGTGGTCCTCTACGCCGACACCATCACCGACGCCATGCGCGAGGCCATCGGCGAGACCCAGCGGCGACGCACCCTCCAGCAGGTCTACAACACCGAGCACGGCATCGACCCGGTGACGATCCGCAAGGCCGTCACCGACATCCTCGAGCGGCTGCGGCCGGCTGCCGACTCGGCCACCGCCGCCCGACGGGCCCGGAGTGGGCGTGGCCGCAACCGGCCGGCTGCCTCGGGGTTGCCGGGCCGGGCCACCCGGACGGCGGCTGCGCGTCCCGCCGGATCGAGGCGGACGGCAGGCACGGAGGACGGCGTGCCCGCCCTGAGCGACGCCCCGCCGGAGGAGCTCGAGGCGCTCGTGTTGCGCCTCGAACGGGAGATGCGGGCTGCAGCGTCGGAGCTGCGCTACGAGGAGGCGGCGCTCCTGCGTGACGAGATCGCCGAGCTGCGCCTGGCCCTGGCCGAGGCGGAGGCACCGGCGCAACCGGCTCCCGCCAGCGCGTGACGTCCCGGCGGGGGTGGGGAACCCGGCCGGTATCCTCGACTTGATGTCCGACTCCCTGGTCATCCGCGGTGCGCGCGAGCACAACCTGCGCGACGTGTCGTTGGAGCTCCCCCGGGACCGGCTGATCGTGTTCACCGGTCTGTCGGGATCGGGCAAGTCGTCGCTGGCTTTCGACACCATCTACGCCGAGGGCCAGCGCCGATACGTCGAGTCGCTGTCGTCGTACGCCCGGCAGTTTCTGGGCCAGATGGACAAGCCGGACGTCGACTTCATCGAGGGGCTGTCCCCGGCCATCTCCATCGACCAGAAGTCGGCCAGCCGCAACCCGCGTTCAACCGTGGGGACGGTCACGGAGATCTACGACTACCTGCGGCTGCTGTACGCCAGGGTGGGTCGGCCGCACTGTCCCAGGTGCGGTCGCCCGGTCGCCCGTCAGACCCCGCAGCAGATCGTGGACCGGGTGCTGGACCTGCCGGAGGGGACGCGCTTTCAGGTGCTGGCGCCGGTAGTGCGCGGCCGAAAGGGCGAATACTCGGCCCTGCTCGACGACCTGGCCAAGCAGGGCTTCGCCCGGGTGCGCGTCGACGGCCAGGCCATCGAGCTCACCGAGCGCTCGGAGCTGGACCTGGCCCGCTACGAACAGCACACCATCGAGGTGGTGGTGGACCGGCTGGTGCGCCGGGCCGACATCCGCCAGCGGCTGACCGAATCCATGGAGACCGCCCTGCGCCTCACCGAGGGGACGGCCGAGATCGCCGTGGTGCAGGACGGTGGGGAGGAGGAGCTCATCACCTTCTCCGAGCACCTGGCCTGCCCCTACGACGGCCTCTCCTTCGAAGAGCCCGCTCCGCGCAACTTCTCCTTCAACACGCCCTATGGCGCCTGTCCGGCCTGCGACGGGCTGGGCACCCAATTCGAGGTCGACCCGTCGCTGGTGGTCCCCGATCCCGACAGGACGTTGGCCCAGGGGGCGCTGGCTCCGTGGGTCGGTGGCCGAAGCCGGTGGTTCGACCGGATGGTGGAGGCGCTGGCCGACGCCCACGGCTTCGACATGGACGTCCCGTGGCGCAAGCTGCGCAAGGCCGACCAGCGCCTGCTCCTGCACGGATCGGGGAACAAGACCGTCACCCTCCGCTACCGCAACCGCTATGGACGCCAACGCACCTTCACCACCCACTACGAGGGCATCGTCCCGTGGCTCTCGCGCCGGCACAAGGACTCCGACTCCGACTCGGTGCGCGAGTGGGCCCAGACCTTCATGCGCGAAGTGCCGTGTGGCGCCTGCGGCGGCGCCCGCCTCAAGCCCGAGTCGCTGGCCGTCACGGTCGACGGCATGTCCATCTTCGAGCTGTGCAGCCTGTCCATCACGGTCATCGCCGAGCGGATGGGCACGCTGGAGCTCTCCGAGCGCGATCACCTCATCGCCGACCGGGTGCTGCGCGAGGTGCGGGCGCGGCTCCAGTTCCTGCTGGACGTGGGGCTCGACTACCTGTCGCTGTCGCGGGCCACGGCGTCGTTGTCGGGGGGCGAGGCGCAGCGCATCCGCCTGGCCAGCCAGATCGGTTCGGGTCTGGTGGGGGTGCTGTACGTGCTGGACGAGCCCTCGATCGGCCTGCACCAACGTGACAACCGGCGTCTGCTCGACACCCTGGTGCGCCTGCGCGACCTGGGCAACACCGTGATCGTGGTCGAGCACGACGAGGAGACGATCCGCTGCGCCGATCACGTGGTGGACATCGGACCGGGCGCCGGCGAGCACGGCGGCCAGATCGTCTACAGCGGGGCGGTGGCGGGGTTGCTGGCCGCCGAGACCTCCATCACCGGGCGCTACCTGGCCGGCGAGCGCTCGGTCCCGGTGCCGGAGAAGCGGCGAGTGGGCTCGGGCGACGAGCTGGTGGTGCGCGGGGCGCGCCAGCACAACCTGAAGGACATCGACGTGGTCTTCCCACTGGGGCGGCTGGTGGCGGTGACCGGGGTCTCGGGGTCGGGCAAGTCCACGCTGGTCAACGACATCCTGTTGCAGTCGTTGCTGGCCAGGGTGCACCGTGCGCACACCATCGCCGGTGACCACGATCGGATCGACGGGGTCCAGTACGTGGACAAGGTCGTCGACATCGACCAGTCGCCCATCGGGCGCACACCGCGCTCCAACCCCGCCACCTACACCGGCCTCTTCGACCACGTGCGCAAGCTGTTCAGCCAGACACCCGAGGCCAAGGTGCGCGGGTACCTGCCAGGCCGGTTCTCCTTCAACGTGCGAGGGGGGCGATGCGAGGCGTGCGCCGGCGACGGCACCATCCGCATCGAGATGCACTTCCTGCCCGACGTGTACGTCCCGTGCGAGGTGTGCGGTGGGGCGCGCTACAACCGCGAGACGCTCGAGGTCACCTTCAAGGGCAAGAACATCGCCGACGTGCTCGACATGTCGTGTGAGGAGGCCCTGGCCTTCTTCGCCAACCAGCCGCCGTTGGCCCGGCACCTCCAGACCCTGGTCGACGTGGGGCTGGGCTACATCCGGCTCGGCCAGCCGGCGCCGACGCTGTCGGGGGGCGAGGCCCAGCGGGTGAAGCTGTCGTCCGAGCTGTCGCGTCGGGCCACGGGCCACACCCTGTACGTGCTCGACGAGCCGACCACCGGGCTCCACTTCGACGACGTGCGCAAGCTGCTCGAGGTGTTGAGCCGCCTCGTCGACCAGGGCAACACGGTGATCGTGATCGAGCACAACCTCGACGTGGTGAAGACCGCCGACTGGATCGTCGACCTCGGGCCGGAGGGAGGTGACCGCGGCGGCCAGGTCATCGCCGAGGGCACGCCCGAGGAGGTGGCAGCGACGCCGGGTAGCGCCACCGGGGCGGTGCTGGTGCCGGCGCTCGGCGGGCGCGCCCGAGCCGCCCGCAAGGCCCGCAGGCCATCGGTGCGCAGCGCGCCGGTCAAGGCGGCGACTGCCCGCAAGCGCCGGGCCGGCTGAGATACGGGTGGTGTTAGGAGCGGGGGATCAGTGGCGCTACGTATCGGGCGTGCCGGCAGGGCTGTCGGCCCTTGCTAAGGATCCGGCGGCGGGCGCTGGTTTCGTAAGCGGTTGTGGAACCCGCACAGCAGGCGGCCGTTCTCCTGGGTGGTGAGGCCGCCCTCGGAGAACGGGACGATGTGGTCGACCTGGCAGAGCTCGGCCGGAACGTCACAGTACGGATGTGCGCAGGTCCGATCCCTGAGCTCGATCGCCCGCCGGGTGGATCCCGTGAACAGTCGAGCTCGCTCGGAGACCTCCACACGGTTGGGCGGGGAGAAGACCACTCGCTCGAACTCGGCGGTGTCCAGCCATGGCACGAGCGACCCGGGTGGGATCACGGTGCCATCGGCGAGCTCGCACAACACCTCGTAGCCCACGAACACGGAGAACAGTGGCTGGGGCCGACGCGCCCCGGCCGGGCTCGAGGCCGACCGTGACGCCATTTCGACCAGGGCATCCGCCCGCCGCTGGGCGCGGCTGCGTCTGAGGTCGGCCATGGTGGGCTCCCTGCCGAGACGGTTCTTCGCTTCCGCCCAATCAGCTTCGAAGAGCTCGTCCTCCAGGCGTCTGAGCTCACGGCCGACGATCGACCCCCCGATGGGGTCCAATGTGATCCTCCCCAGCCAGAGGCCCTCGAAGCTCGAGCTCGGGTACACCTCCCGACGCTCTTTCAGGGATTCGAAGTCCGCCTCTGCCGTACGGAGATCCGCGCATTGGGCCCAGTATCGAAGGGCCTGTTCGAACGCGGAGAAGCGCATGCGGCGGGCGTTGTCCACCAGCAGCTCCTCGTCGTGCTCGAGGACCTCGGCCAGCGGCCCGTGGTGGAAAGAGGAGATGGCGGCCACATGGGCCACTCCGATCTCCCCACTCAGCCAGGCTGCCTCGGTGGCCGGCAATTGGCGGGCCGTCGCGCCCAGACGAAGATGTCGGCGCACCGTGCGCTTGGGCAGCCGTGTTCTCGTGGCCAGCCAGGCGGCCGCGCTCTTGGCCCCGTCGGCGGCCCAGTCACCCGAGGTCTCGAAACAGGCGCTCGCTTCGGCCGCAAAGGCCTCGAGGCGATTGAGCTGGCGCTGCAGCTCGAGGATCGACTCGGCGTCGGAGAAGCGTCTCGGGTCACAGGCCACCAGGGCTTCGATGGCCTCCGCCAGGGCCTGCAATTCCATGAGGTGCACTGAAACATAACGGTGTGACGCGCATGGCCGGTATGGCCGGTATGGCCGGTATGGCTGACAGCGGCCGCGGTCAGCGGTGAGAAATGGTCACGGCGGCGATGGCGGGCCGGGCCGTCGGGGACCGGGTCTCAGGGGATCAGGTGATGGCCAGCATCCGCTCCAGCGACACCCTGGCCCAGCGGGCGGTCTCCTCGTCGACGGTGATGCGGTTGACCACAACCCCCGCCACCAGGGACTCGAGCACCCAGCACAGGTGGGCGGCGTCGATGCGGAACATGGTGGA
>DATHCF010000038.1:0-2270 GCA_035319705.1 Acidimicrobiales bacterium
GCGGCGATGGCGAAGCCACCGAGATCCATGGCGCTGAAACCGGCCAGACCCCCCGACAGCTTGCCGATGGGGGTGCGGGCGCCGGCGACGATGACCGAACCTGGCATGCAGGTGACCTCCGAGAGCTGCGGCGGCCCGTCGGGTCGCCTGGTGGGTCCGATTCTACGGGACCACGGTCACCCACTCCCTGGGCGGTGGTGGGTCAGATCGACCCTGCGGGTGGGGAGGCGGCGGCGCCCGAGCCGCCTACGCCGAGGCTGATGTCCAAGCGGTCGAGCGAGCCGGCGCCCTTGCGGATCGCTGGCCTGCTGGACGAACGGCTTGGCGTCGGGAACAATTGGGGCCGGTGGACGGCCGGGCGGCCGCTGAACTTCCCAGCGCCCTGGAACGGGCGCAGGATGCTTGCGAGTGCGCTGCTGAAATCGTCGAAGAAGCCCGACAGATCCGGCAGGAGGCCGAAGAGGCGAGGGCCAAATCTCAGGCTCTGCGGCGCCGCGTGCAATCTCGGTCGAACTGACCCGCTGCCCCCGGGGGGCCTCGATACTCGGTGATTCGACTCCCCGCCCAGGGTGGTCGATCCCCGGGCCGGGGTATCGTGCTGGCCCATGCAGGCCTACCTGGAAGCCATCTCCGCAGGCGCCAGCGGCGAGGAGCTGGCGGCGATCCCGTTGCCGGAGTCCTACCGGGCCGCCTTCGTCCGGCGCGACGAGGTCGAGATGTTCGCCGGGGTGGACTCGGCCGACAAGGACCCCCGCAAGTCGCTGCACGTGGAGGAGGTGGCGGTCCCCGAGCTGGCCCCCGACGAGGCGTACGTGGCGGTGATGGCCGGCGCCATCAACTTCAACACGGTGTGGACCTCCATCTTCGAGCCCCTGCCCACCTTTCTGTTCCTGGACCGCCTGGGCAAGGAGAGCCGCTGGGGGGCCCGCCACGCCCTCGACTACCACGTGGTCGGATCGGATTCCTCCGGTGTGGTGGTCAAGGTGGGATCGGCCGTGCGCAACTGGAAGCCGGGCAACCGGGTCACCATCCACTGCAATTACGTCGACGACCAGGACCCCTCGGCCCACGACGACTCCATGCTGGCCGCCAACCAGCGCATCTGGGGCTTCGAGTCCAACTTCGGCGGGCTGGCCGATCTCACCCTGGTGAAGGCCAACCAGCTCATGCCCAAGCCGCGCCATCTGAGCTGGGAGGAGGCGGCGGTGAACGCCTTGTGCAATTCCACCGCCTACCGGATGCTGGTGTCCCCGCACGGAGCGTCCATGAAGCAGGGCGACCGGGTGCTCGTCTGGGGGGCGTCGGGCGGGCTCGGCGGCTATGCCGTGCAGCACGTGCTGAACGGCGGCGGGGTGCCCATCGGCGTGGTCTCGAACCCCGACAAGGTCAAGCTGCTGCACGACCTCGGCGTGGAGGCGGTCATCGACCGCAAGGCGGCCGGATACCGGTTCTGGTCCGACGAGCACACCCAGGACGAGTCCGAGTGGCGCCGCTTCGGCAAGGACGTGCGCGCCCTGGTGGGCGACGACCCCGACATCGTCTTCGAGCACCCGGGGCGGCAGACCATGGGAGCTTCGGTGTTCGCCTGCAAACGCGGTGGCACCGTGGTCACCTGTGCGGCCACCTCGGGCTACATGATCGAGTACGACAACCGCCATCTGTGGATGAAGCTCAAGACCATAAAGGGATCGCACTTCGCCAACTACCGCGAGGCGTGGGACGCCAATCAGCTCGTCTGCGACGGCAAGGTGATGCCGACCCTCTCGGCGCTGTACCCGTTGGAGGAGGTGGGAGAAGCCGCCTTCCAGGTGCACCACAACCTGCACGAGGGGAAGATCGGCGTCCTGTGCCTGGCCCCGACCGAGGGCCTCGGCATCGAGGACCCGGCGCTCCGGGCCAAGGTCGGCGAGGACCGCCTCACCTTGTTCCGGAGAGAGGGATGAGCGGTCTGCTCACCGAGATCGACCATGTGGCCATCGCCGTGCACGACCTCGACGCCGCGGCCGACTACTACCGCGACGTGTACGGCGCCGAGGTGGTGCACCGCGAGAAGGTGGAGTCCGACGGGGTGGAAGAGGCCCTCATCGCCGTGGCGCAGTCCTACATCCAGCTGATCTCGCCCACCCGCCCCGACTCGCCGGTGGCCGCCTTCCTCGAGCGCCGGGGCGAGGGCCTGCACCACGTGGGCTATCGCGTCGACGACTGTGCGGTGGCCCTGCAGGCGGTGCGCGACGCCGGCGGAAGGCTGATCGACGAGGCGCCGCGTCCCG